>JABSPR010000435.1 GCA_013214975.1 Flavobacteriales bacterium | reverse complement strand
GATGAAAGCCGCTAACTCATTTAACGGTGGGTTCGGAGCAATAGAGTATATGGCAGCGGCATATTTGGATATGGCATGGCATACTTTAAAAGATTATGAACTAAGAGATGTGAATTCTTTTGAACAGGAAGCAATGGATAAAATAGGGTTGATTGAAGAGATTATACCAAGGTATAGAAGTGCTTATTTCGCACACATATTTGATGGTGGGTACTCTTCTGGATATTACAGTTACTTATGGTCTGAAGTATTAGATGCAGATGCGTTCCAGGCCTTTAAAGATGCTGGAAGTATCTTTGATCAAGAAACAGCAAAACGATTTAGACACATGCTCTCTCAAGGAGGTTCTAAGCCGGGTATGGAGTTGTACGTGGAGTTCCGTGGACAAGAACCGGAAATAGGTCCGTTATTGAGAAGCAAAGGTTTTGAGTGAAATTTAACATCTTTTTAATTGGCATACGTCTACAAGATAAAACGTATGACAACCGAAGTAATTTGGGCGAATTTCAGTAGCAAACTTCTAGGCTTTATCAAAGCAAGGGTAGATAGTTCTGGAAATGCAGAAGATATTTTGCAAGACGTCTTCATTAAAATACATGAACATTCGCATCAGCTTAGCGATGAAGATAAGCTTACCAGTTGGGTATATCAGATAACGAGAAATACGTTAATTGACTTCCATCGAAAGAAAGGGGTTCTTTTAACGGAATACATTGGTGAAGAACCGCTTGTTCATCAAAATATGGAAGCCAATCCACAGTTTGTTAATTGCCTAATGCCTTTTGTGAAGGAATTCCAAATAAGTATAGAGATGCTTTGGAGAAAACAATTTATGGAGACCTTTCGCAAAAGGATTATGCCAAGGAGTTGAATGTTTCTTATTCTGCGGTGAAGTTAAGAGTGCAAAGAGGAAGAGTGATCCTAAAGGAGTTATTTACTGCTTGTTGCGCTATTAAAATAGACTCCTATGGAAATGTGATATCATCTAATATTGAAAATTGCAGGTGTTAATTTGCGTCCTTTCTAATTTTCTGCGTCTCTAAGATGTATTAATAATTTAAACGAGTGATTATGAAAAATCAAGAATTAAATAGAACAGATCCGAGTTGTAATTGTAACTGCAATTGCACTTGCGAGTGCAGCGGAGAAGATTGTAACTGCTAAAGTAGAAGGGATTATTAATTAGATAATCCCTTTTGTATTAAGTGCTTTTAATCCACAGATTCTTCTTGTTGTTCTTCTTCAACGGTTTCTACGCTTGGCTTGTAGTCCATGCTTAGGATAAAGAATTCGGTTCTCCTGTTTAATTGCATTCCTTCTTCCCATTTAGGGTTGCCCTTTCTGCTAACTGGGCCCAGAAATTTCTCGGTTAAAACATCGCCCTCATGAAAGGCAGTTTTTTCAGCAATTTTTTTACTCACTTTTAGTGGCACGGTTGCGCCATATCCTACAGCTTTTATTCTGTCTGAGACAATGCCCTCTTCAACAAGAAAGTCTAACACGCTTTGTGCTCTTTTCTGCGAAAGCTCTTTATTAGCAATGTCGTTTCCGCTATAATCGGTATGTGACCTCAGTTCTATTGTAAGTTCAGGGTAAAGATTTAAAGTTTTAACTAGGTTCTTTAATTCCTTTTTAGCGTTAGGGTTAAGTTTCCAATCGCTTATTTTAAAATCGATATTGGGTAAGTTAATTGGCTCTCTAGTATCGATTAATTCTAATCCGAATTCAGGAGTAATAGTCTTTGATTTCATAATGCCTATTGTAGTAACCTGAGTAAAGCCGGACAGAAAAGTAACTTTTTTCGCTTCTAGATCATAGCTAGTCTCATTTTTAAGAGGGAAGGCGTAGAACCCATCTTCGCCAGTAGTGTCAATAACATGTGAGCCATCAGATCCTCTTAGTTCGACAACCGCATTAGCTACGACTTGCTGTGTACCTTCGTTACGAACATAACCGTCTACTATAACCTCGATAGGAGGCATTATAAATTCATAAATGTCATCACCACCTTTTCCGCCAATCCTATTTGACGTGATAAAGCCTTTATCCTCATTGCCTCTAAAAGACATTCCAAAGTCGTCTCGAGATGTGTTGATTGGATATTTAAGATTAACTGGTTCAGTGTAGGTTGTGTCGCTTGTTTTCTTTGTCATAAAGATATCAAGCCCACCCATTCCTAAATGACCATCTGAAGCAAAGTATAAATCGCCATTTTTTCGGATTACAGGAAATTTTTCGTTTCCCGAAGTGTTGATCGTAGGCCCAAGGTTTTTGGGATGCGACCACAACCTTGCTTTTTTATCGTAGGTAGTAACCCATAAATCAGTACCACCTAGCGTTCCTCTCATGTTAGATGCAAAGTATAGCGTTTTGTTATCTTGTGCCATTGCTGGGTGAGCTACGATTATAGAATCGTGTGCTAGTTTTATTGGTTCACCATTTGTGTATCCTTTCCCCCTTGGTGTGGAAACGTATATCTGACAGCCCATGTTTTCTTTCTTCCTGATCTCACATTTTGTAAAATAAATTTTATTGTATTTTCTGTTAAAAGCAGATCCGCCCTCATTGAACATTGTGTTTATACCACCAATTGCAGTTGTTGGACTTGACCATTTTCCTCTTCTGTCTATAGAAGTTAAGAATATATCGGAGAAATCTTGTCCTGTTCTCCCGTCAATAGCAAATCCAGTAGCAGAAGAGCGGGAAGAAGTGAAGGAAACTATTTTAAAATTCTTTTTTGCATACCCTGCAGAATAGTCATCAGCCGTTGAATTGAAGGCATTGTTTGTATTCACTTCGTATTTTGATTCTGCATCTTTCCATTCCTTAGCAAGTTTTACAGATGCCAATCCGTCTTTTCCCTTTTGGTCGTCTGGGATTTTTTTAGCGTATTTCTCATACAACTCCAAAGCTTCGTCGAATTTGTTGTTTTGTTTTTTTGCATCCGCCAAATAAAGGATAGCAAGAGGATCTAAATGTCCTGATCGGATAGCTTTATCGAACCATATTTCTGCTTCTTTGTATTTACATGTTTTTTGGTAGCAATAGGCTATTTGAAAGTAGATACGTTGCTTTTCAATCTTATTCCCTTTAGCCTTTTGGAAGGCTCTGTTATATAGTTCGATGGCTTCGTGATATAATTCTGCTCGGAAGGCATCATCCGCTATTACAGAAAATCGGTTGTCGAAACTTGAGAACCCGCTACCCCCAAGGCTTTGTCCTTGGGTAGATAGCATGAAGAGTGACATTATGAAGATTAAGAATATCTTTTTCATATAGTATAAATTTAAAAAATTTAAGTCAGATGAAGCACATCGATTGATTCTAATAATTGAATACGGGGAATATTAGCTTTATCAAGCTTTTCATATTTATGAAAGCGCGTACTTTAGTAAGTTTAAATAGATAGCCACAATAGGTAATAAATAGGCAAGCTCTTAAGGGTTATTATTAACTTGGAATCAATAGTTCTTTAGTTTGTAGTTTGTTTTTTGTATCTTTCGGGATGGAAAAAACAGATTTAAGAAGCGTCTTAGACCAAGAAAGAAATATCATAAGACGAGATGCGGTCAAGATGATAAAACGAGGGGATAAGAAAAAGGATATAGCCAACTTTTACGGAGTGCATGTCAATACTGTTAGGGAT
>JABSPR010000434.1 GCA_013214975.1 Flavobacteriales bacterium | reverse complement strand
GCTCTTAAATCTTCAATTCTTGAATTAGTACAACTTCCGATAAATACGTAATCTACTTTTTTGCCAATCAAAGCTTGTCCACCTTCCAAAGCCATATAGTCTAATGCTTTTTCCATGGCAGCTCTTTCGCCTTTATCTGATATTGCTTCTAGTGTTGGTACATTACCCGTTATGCCAATTCCCATACTTGGGTTTGTTCCGTAAGTAATGTAAGGCTCTATGTCTTCAGCTTTGAAAATGTGTGTTTTGTCATAAGTGGCTCCTTTGTCTGTGCAAAGAGCTTTCCATCTTGTAACTTCAGAATCCCATTTATCTCCTTTAGGAGAAAATTCTCTTCCTTCTAAGTAATCAAAAGTAATTTGATCGGGAGCAATGATTCCACCTCTTGCACCCATTTCAATACTCATGTTACAAATAGTCATTCTTGCTTCCATTGAAAGCTTCTCAACAGCAGTTCCGCAATATTCTACAAAGTAACCTGTGCCGCCACTAGTACTAATCTTAGAGATAATGTGAAGGATAATATCTTTTGAAGTTACTCCGGCACTTAATGTACCGTTAACTTCAACACGCATGCTCTTAGGTCTTGGTTGAAGAACACATTGTGTTGCGAATACTTGTTCTACTTCACTTGTTCCGATTCCAAAAGCAATAGCACCTAAAGCGCCATGTGTAGAAGTATGGCTGTCACCACAAACGATAGTTCGTCCCGGTTGAGTTACTCCAAGTTGTGGCCCGATAACATGTATGATACCTTGGTTTTTATGTCCTAAGTCGAAAAGTTCAATATCATGTTCCTTGCAGTTATTCCTCAAAGCCTCAACTTGTTTTCTTGAAAGAGCTTCTTTAATTGGAAGGTGTTGGTCTTTTGTAGGAATATTATGATCTGTAGTAGCTAAAATATTTTCTTTTCTGAAAATTGGAATATTACGTTTCTTTATTCCTTCAAAAGCTTGTGGTGTTGTTACTTCATGAATAAGATGCTTATCGATGTAAAGTACATCTGGGCCATCTTGAATAGTTTTTACCACGTGGCTTTCCCATATTTTTTCAAATATTGTTTTAGCACTCATAATTTATTCTCTTTATATATAAGTTTTTTGAAATTCTCTCTCTCTCTCGAATTAACTTACGGCAGACTTGCCTTTCATCATCTTCTCTAAGTCATTGTCGTCAACAACTTTTAATTCGTCTGCGAGAATTAAGAATTCTTGATACGTTCTATCAAGTACGTCGTTATCTAATTCAACACCCATTTTACTTAATCTGAATTTAAGTGCCGCTCGGCCACTTCGTGCAGTTAGAATAATAGATGAGTCAGATACACCAACAGAAACAGGATCGATAATCTCGTAATTTTCTCTATTCTTAAGAACACCATCTTGATGAATTCCTGAGGAGTGAGCAAAGGCGTTCTTTCCAACAATTGCTTTGTTGGGTTGAATTGTAAGTCCCATTAAATCTTTAACTAGTTCACTTGTTGGAAATAATTGTTTCGTGTTGATATCTGTAAGGAAAGGGAGGTCTTTTCTGCTTTCAAGAATCATTACCACCTCTTCTAAGGCTGTGTTTCCTGCTCTTTCGCCGATACCTGCAATTGTACATTCTATTTGACCAGCACCCATCTGAACACCTTGAATAGAGTTTGCCGTGGCAAGTCCAAGATCATTATGGCAATGTGTGGATATAGTGGCTTTATGGATTCCCTTTACGTTTTCTGTAAGGAACTTGATTTTTGCGCCGTATTCTTCAGGAAGGCAATATCCTGT
>JABSPR010000433.1 GCA_013214975.1 Flavobacteriales bacterium | reverse complement strand
TAATGGGTTTTTTAATCATTCCAACATGGGGTGTTAAAACACCTTTACTGTTGGTTTCACTAACACTATTCATAACGAGTCTAGTTGTTTTATTCGATAAGAATTTCCTAAAACAAATAATTGCTGTTGGTGCCATAATAGTAGGGTTGATCGTTTTCTTAATTATCGAAACCTTTAGTCCTCGTTATTATGGCCCAAACAAAATCCTATTTAGTAATGAAGGTCTACTTGGTCAAATAAAAATTGTAGAAAAAAATTATGCAGATTTTTTTACTCAGAGGTCATTGCTCGTTAATAACATAGTACAAACTAAAGCCTTTGAACTTGAAGGCTCTTCTTATTCTATGTGGAGATACCCTCATTTATTGTCAATTCTATCTTCGATAGTACCTCCCGGATCCGATGCACTATTGCTTGGTTTCGGCGCAGGCAATATGGTAGGTGAACTTGATCGCCTTGATATATCTGTAGATGCTGTAGAACTTGATTCCCGTTTAGAAGATTTGGCAACTAAGTACTTTTCTTTTAAAAAACCACAGAGTTGTAAAATCTATATTGACGATGCTAGGCATTATCTGAGAACTTGTAAAAAGCAATACGACTTAATTATTTTTGATATGATAAAGGGCGAAGTGCAACCTACCTACGCTTTATCGATTGAGAACTTCAAATCCTTGCAATCTAATCTTACAGAACAAGGAGTTGTTCTAATAAATTTCCAGGGAGCATATAACAAGGAAAACGGACAAGCATTTATATCCATTTATAGAACTCTTGAAAAAGCAGGTTTCAACATCAATCTATTTCATGGTAATTCGGCTGTGTCCGATATAATTTTTGCCGCATCATTAAAACCACTGGATTACAGCACAATGCCCATGTCCAGAATAAGTAATTGTTGCAAACCATTCTTAAAACATTTTTCAAATGCTTCCTGGGTAACATATCCAATTGAAGCGAGTTGGGGGCAAGTGCTTACAGATGATAAACCAATTTTGGAACACCTCAACCGAGAAACCATTTCTGGATGGAGGGAATCTCAAATAAAAAAATGGTACTCCGAGAATGGAGATTTAAGTAGGAAACTCTTCAATTAATCGATCAAGCGATTACCTTTGATCTAACTCAAAACAAGACGAAAAACGAAGTGATGGCACGCCATATCCAATTTAGGAATCAATACAACTATTTCTAGTATAGACATACGTAGAGCGCATGTAACTAATAGAATGATTTTTGTGGTTCGTCTGATCGCATTTTCATATTCTGCCTTATTCTTTTCTTTAGAAGCTGTGGAGCCTATGTTGCACAAGACTATATTCTTCCTAGCCTCAGCATCCATGTTTTTATTCTCAAAGAAAGGCAAGCATCAAAGTGCAGCTATCATACTTTGCTCAATCATTATTGTTCATGTTGTCATCGTTTCATTTCTTTTTCAGGTGGTACAGGTCGACTCGTCTTATTTCCTACAGCCATGTTGGCACTCTTAATGATCAAAGGATTAAAACCAGGCCTTGCTATTTTTCTTTTTTCTTCTGCGGCATTTTTTGTGACTCAATATGTAAATATAGATACACCAGAATGGGACAAGGAACTTAACGAAACGGTATACATTATGAATGTACTACTCATTTTCGGTGTGAGCTTCTATCTGATTTTTCATGTATTAGCTACTTCCAGAGACTACGAGCAGGACATTATCTCGCACAAAGAAAAGATTGAAAAACAACACGATGAATTAGAGGTATCTCACAATGAAATCACAGATAGTATTAAATATGCTAAACGAATTCAAGATGCCATGTTGCCACCTATTAACTTATTTAATGAATTTCTTTCCGACTCATTTGTTTTATACAAACCTAAAGATGTTATCGCGGGTGACTTCTACTGGATAAAAAAAGAGAATAGATAGAGAGCTGTAACCACAGTAGCCAAGCCAGCAAAGAAAATAATTTCTCTCTCTGTCCAGATTAATACACTCTTAAATGAAAACCGCCTTTGTACCTACATGAATTTTATTTCAAAGATATAGAATCTAGAAATTAACGATAGCTATAAATCTATTTCTTCTACAGCACGTTTAGCCTGACTTACCGCTGCATACATAATTGCTTTAGCAGCTGAATCTGAGTTCGCAATTGTGATTCGCCCAAATTTCTTTCGTCCTACTTTGGCATTATCTTTTAAGTCGGCTTCAAATAAACGTATGCCAGGCCATGCATAACCATGCGACCAACGGTTTACTGTAATGCTTTCGATGTCTTTATTTGCATCAAAGTCTGTACCTTCTAACATGCCGGACAAATGAGTTTTAATCTCTTTTTCAAAATCATCAAACGACATAGATAACAACCTAGTCCTGCCTTCCTTAAACTGATCTCTCGGGGCAACTCCATGTGTATCGCCATATGGCACATAAATCATATTAATCACGATGGGTTCATTTTCATTTTCGGAATACTCATATCCCCCCATGCTCACTGGGTAATCAACAAAAACTATTTGATGCAAATTACCTGGACAAGCTGCAATGCCTATTTTCTTTTCTTTCAAAGCTTTCCAATTCTTAAGACCAACTGTAGTATAAACCAACGGCGATTTAACATTTCTTCGCAAAGCCTTAAACTGTTCTTCGGGTAAGCCGGGCACAATGTGCGGTATAATCATATTGTAGCATGCCATCACCACATGCTTTCCTTTTACCTGGTATGCTTTTCCTTTGTTGATGTATTTCAACAAAACACGTTCAGACGTTTCTACGTCTCCGTCATGTACCACTTCTATAGACGATTGCATAATTGATCCACCTGTAATGACAATAACTTCCGCTGTTACCGATCCTTCTTCATGTGGAGCGAACGATGGAATTATCGACCATACAGTTACCGGAGGATATACTCCTTATGTTTACCAATGGGGAAATGGTTCAAACGCGGAAGATTCATTTAATTTATCAGCGGGTAGTTACTTCACTTCTGCTACAGATACAAACGGTTGTGTAGTTTCTTATTCGACCACACTTATTGAAGAATGTGCACCAGCTTGCGATCTTTCCATTGGAGGAACAGCAAATATTGGAGAATCTATTTTAAATGAAGGAACTGCCTATTTGTATGACATCTCAGATTCAACAACCGTAATTCAATCAGTGCCTATTACTAATGGGCTAATCGACTTCCAAGATATCTGTCCTGGGGATTACGTCATTGCAGTTCAACCAACCGGTTTCGAATCCAACGACTATGGCCTCACCTATTTCTACGGTAGTGAATCGTTTTATGGTGCAAATAATTTCAACTTAGACTCAGCAAACATTGTTGGTGTTGCGGTAGAATTATTGGGCATGGAAGATCACCGCATAAGCGATAACACAACTAAACTTTACCCAAACCCTTCAAGTGGAGTTGTTCATATTAGAAGCACAGAGAACATACAAGAAGTCCACGTTTACAATATATTAGGAGATCGGGTCTTAACATCGAATAAGACATCCTTCAATCTTTCTAATAATCCATCGGGGGGTGTATTACATTGCTATTCGCACCCAATCCGGAACATCAACAAACAAGGTAGTATTGGTAAAATAACTACACCTAACTCTTAGGATAATCCCGCATTACATTATTTGTGGTGCGGGATTATGTTTACGCATTACTTATTTGATTAAGTTTGCCAACTTTTTATCATTGAATTCTGAATATTAAATTGGAATACTAGGTAATAAATTAATAACATGAGAAAAGCAGCAGGCATACTAAGTACTCTATTCGATGCAATCGATG
>JABSPR010000432.1 GCA_013214975.1 Flavobacteriales bacterium | reverse complement strand
TGATTGTTCATTTTTAATGACAATATGTAAAGCAATATGCTAAAATTGGGCTGCCCTAAAAAATGTGTTGTGATAAAGCTTTTGTGTGATGGATGGGGAACAAAATAAAAGCTTGTGCAAGTTTTGAGCTTTTCGCGAGGAACGAAGCTTTTATTTTGTGAGGATTTATGTGTTATCCTAATGGATGAAATTGGTTGACTTCTTCTTGTAATCCTTCTGTTTCGTTAACTAAAAAGCTTTCTGTTGAACTGATAAAACGGTGACCAGCTTTGTATTGTGTTTCTCTTAAATTGTATTGTTTCAACCATTTTACAATTACACTTGTTCTGAGTTGTTGGGCATTTTTAATATTACTGTTTTGCCTTTTCAACTCTCGCATTAAAGCACTAATGTAATTGCTTTGGTCTTTTCCTCCTTTTGGACTAATGAAGAGCTGTTCTGTTTCTTGTTTGCTTAGTTTTAGTATTTCTGGTCTCCCTTGTAAAATGTAGTTGTAAATATCTAATACTTGTTGGGATTCTAATTGTAAGATTCTTGTATTGCTTCTTTTTGTTCCTGGTATTTCTATTTGTCCTTCTCGTAATTTAATATGTTCTATTTCTAATTTGCTTAGTTCTGAAGATTGGATTCCTTGATAAACAAACAGTCCTAACATTACTTTATTTCGTTGTTCTATGAGCAAATGTATTTTAGGGTTTCTGCCTTGATTGCGTGGTATGGTTTCGGGATTGTAGTTGTTGTAAATTTGATTGAGTTCTATTGCTGTAAAAGTGTGATAGAGTTTCTTCCGTTTTATTCCTTGGATTTTGATGTTGGTTACTGGATTGCTTTTTATTGTTCCTGTGCTTACTTTAAAGGCATAAAATAGCTTGATTGCATTGAAATATCTTTCTATGGTTATTTGCTGCATTTCTTTGTGTTGGCAATATTTGATGTAAACTAGTAAATCTCTATTGCTTACATTTTCTGCTTCTATGTTTTGTTGGTCTAGCCAAGTAATAAAGTTCAACACCATAATTTCATTGCTCTTTATCGTGCTTTTAGCGTATTGATTTTGTTTTAAGTATTCGTTGTATGTCATCTTTTTAATTGCTTTCTGGTGCTACCAGATGTGTGTAGATTTGGGTGGATTCTAAAGAACTGTGTCCTAAAAATCTGCTGATACTTTCTAATGGCATTCCTGCTTGTAATAAATGTGTTGCAATTGAATGTCTGAGTGTGTGTAGTCCGACTTCTTTGTTTTGGAGATTTGTATTTTCTGTGAGTTCTTGTAGTATTTTCAGTCTTAGTAATAATGTTTGTCCTCCTAGTTTTGTTCCTCTTTCACTAATAAATAGCGTATCTGTTTTTCTATTATTATTTATCCATTGTGGTCTGTAATCGTAAATCCATTCTTGTAAGTGTTTTAAGGATTGTTTACTGATGGGAACTAATCTTTCTTTGTAGCGTTTTCCTTTTCTAATATGGAGTACAGCTCTGTCAAAATTTATATCTCCAATTGTTAAACTGACGGTTTCCGTCCTTCTTGCTCCACAGCCGTAGCAAATAGCAAGCATTGCTCTATCTCTTGCTTTTAGGATTGCTATAAATTCTTCTGATGTTCGGCTATTTCTTGGATATTCTTTTTGGGTGGATTTAAAGAGTTCTTGTATTTCTGCTTGGCTTAAATGTTCTGGTTTATCGTCTTCTAACTTTTCGTTTTTTAATGTGATTTCTGGTAAATCTATTCTTCCTACTTGTCTGAGGTATTCGCAAAATTTTCTAATTGCTTGGATATGCTTGTTTAAATGACTGCTTGATAATGCTCCACCTTTTATATTATTACTTCTTATGCTTAATTGTTTGTAGTAATCGTTAATGTGGTAAGTCTCTAATTGATTGATGTTTTTGAGTTCTTGTTCCTCCAGATAAACTAATAATTCTCTTACGTGTATTGGTAATCCATAAACTGTTGTTGGTGCATATCCCAAAATATCTAACCACTCACTAAAGCTTTGTTCTAAGTATCTGAAGTTGGGATTGGATAAGGGGAGTTTTTTCATTCCTGTTATACTTCATGTGAACTTTTGAACTTCTTAGTATTTCTCTTGATATTATTGGGATTAAGTGGTTCATTTAGCTGTTGAACTTCTTCTGAACTTTGAACTTCTTTTAATACTTTATCTAACACATTATTAATCCCTTCTTGTAGTTGCTCATATTCTTCTGTACTTGTTACTTCATAAGTAAAACCTGCTTTTTTATTCCCTTTATTTTTCTTGATTAATCCGACTTGTTGCAATTCTATCATGTATCGCTTTTGATTGCTATGATTCATTCGCAATACTTTTCTAATGGTTGCATTATCAAAGCCGGTGTCCGGCTGACTATCATTTGCTTTGTCTCTTTCTGATAGGTATTCCTTTAATTGCTCAAAGTATTTTCTACAAGCTCCGCTTAGTTCATCACTTTTACTTAACAAGATTTCTTTGAGTAAACTATTTGCTATTGTTATGTCTTCAATTGTTGTTTCAATGAATACCTCTCCATTTTCATCTACTTTTTCTTCTCGTTGCAACTGAT
>JABSPR010000431.1 GCA_013214975.1 Flavobacteriales bacterium | reverse complement strand
TTACAGATAATGATCTTTGTACTGCTGTTCGAGAAGTTGTAATACCTTGTCCGGAACCGGAACCGGAATCAATAGAAATAGTTGAAACGTCTGTGTATGCAGATGCATTAGGTAATTTGCAAGTGGTAAGTCCTTTCGAAGTGGAAAGTATTGTAGTCTATTCGACGGATGGGAAAATTTATTTTCAAGGATTGCCAGAAAATAATAATATAGATATGTCTGGGACAGATAATGGTTTGTTCGTCGTACGAATCAAAACAACAGACGATACTAAAACAAAGAAGGTAGTAGTGGATTAGTAATTACTCGGCAGTAGCGCATTTGTGCATTTTTATACTGTCGAAGATTTCTCTATAGGCCTCGTAGTATGTTTTTTCGTTTCTAGTGGCCATGCTTTTTTCGTTGCCCATTTTAATTGCTTTCTCTATGTTTAAACAAAGATTGAAGATTTTATCACAATTATTATCGGCCTCCTGAAATAGCTTTACTACTTCATCGAAGTATACACTTCTATATTGCTTGTTAAATTGATTTCTTAACTCGGCATCAGGCCCTTATACAGGATCCAATAAAACTTTATATCTCTGAATGTGGTAGGTGATCATCAAAGACCATAACTCACTTTCTTTAGGATGTGTTTTGATTATTGGGCTAAGTTTATCAATTGCTTTGTACAACTCACCCTTTTCATAAAGCTTTTTAACTTTTGATAATTCTTTTTGACTGTGTCCATCCATATTTCCGATAACGGAAAGAGTCGATAGGAGAATTGATATTGTAAGGATTAAATATTTCATTGTATTCTTATTAAGTCTATTAAGAGAGTGGATTATCTGCAAAAGTAATATTATTGATGACCTTAGACTCTTATATACTTCATTGCGTGTTTTCAGTTCGGTTTAATTTATTTCGAGTTACTGTGTAGCAATTAGATGTAATATTAGTCCAGTTATGCAGAAGGGGATAATCGACATTTGAATCCAGAAAATGTATTTATATCTGGACTTGATATTCACATCATTTTCTATCGAAATTAGTTTCCAGAAATTACTATACTCAGTCCAATCGATACGCCAATTTTCAACTCGTACTCCTTTAGATTTTAATATCACGTACATTTTAATCCTGTGATATAGACCGATGCCAATACAGATAAGAATAAATACAATTGGGATACCTATTAATTCCATATAAATTGAGGTTGCTTTCAGTTGTTCGGATATAATACCCCGCCAAGGCAAGGAAACCCTAATTGATGCTAACAATAATGCTAATAGGGAATTAGATAGGCTATGAGTTTTACGTGGTATATAATATGATTATGCCTTATTGTCTGTATTGAATCGTTTAGTTACCTTTCGTCTTATGCATAAAGTGCTTATCGTTAGCTATTTTTTTCCACCGAGTGATATCACAGGAGGGTTTCGAGTTTACTCTTGGGCAAAACATCTTAATACTTTTGGAATATTCCCAGTTGTAGTAACGCGGCAATGGGCGACGAATTCTTCATTGACTATAGAACACAATAAATACGATAACTATGAAGTCTATGCTTGTCCTTATCATGAAAACTTACGCGATAGAATTTATAGTAACTCTAGTTTAAATCGAATAAGGTTTCTTGGAAAAGTTTTAACGGGATTGGAAATGGTATTGCAGAATTTTTTTATAGATGTAATGCCATATAAAAATCTGTATTATGAGAGTCTGAAAATTTTAAAAAAAGACTCATCTATCAAATCAATAGTTGTTTCGGCTAAACCTTTCTCGTTATTTAAGATTGGACATATGCTTCATAATAATACCGGAGTACCGTGGATCGCCGATTATAGAGATGATTGGAGTACAAGTCAATGGTATAACCTTGCCGATGAGAAGGATTTGTATGCGAACAATATGATTTTAAGGAAGTTGGAAAAGAGAAGTGAGAAGAAATGGCTATCCAATGTTGCTTGTATTACAACTGTTTCCGACTTCTATGCAAAACGCTTAAGTAGTTTTTTGAGTAAACCTTCTTATACAGTTATGAATGGTTTTGAGGAGGAGGACTTTGTTCCGTACGAAGAAGTTAAATTGTTTGAAGAATTTACAATTACCTATAATGGTACGCTATATCACTCCCAAAAGATTGAACCATTTTTAGAGGCAATTAAAGAAGTAATCGAGCATTATGGAGAACGTGTAAAAATTAAATTGCTTTTCCCCGGACTCGATGTGAACCCAAATCATGGAGATCGGGTACGCGCAGTTTTTCGAGGCTATGAATCTAATTTTACAATTTCTGAAAGAATTACTAAAAAGGAAGTGGTGCAAATTCAACAAAAGTCTCACATGTTATTAATGATTGCTCATCAAGGAATAAAAGGAGTAGCATCGAGTAAAATCTTTGACTACTTGGGTGCCAGAAAACCAATTGTATTGTTTGAAGGTGATAATGATGTATTGGAGGAAATTGTTCTTTCCGCAAATGCTGGGTATGTTTGGAAAACAAGAGAAGAGGTGAAATTAGGACTTATAAAAACCGTAGATGAATATTTAGTAAATAGTTCAGTTGGTATGTCTATTATAGAATCGGAACGGCTAAAATACACACGAGAATCGCAGGTCGAAAAATTGGCAGAAGTAATAAAAAAAGTTAACCAGATATAAATACAATGTTTGCTTTGGTATGAAAGCTATTCTGTTTCAAATATTATTCTTTTTAAGGTTTCACAGATGGATGCATCAACGAATTTCAATCCGAGATGAAGGTGTGATTCTGTGTTTTCATCGGATTTCTGACCATAAAGACTTAATGTCCCCACCCCTTAAAGTGGAAGTATTTGAAAGTATAATTAGTTATCTCTCAAAGTATTTTGAGATTTGCGATACTAAGAATTTCTTTGAAAATTCAAGTTCAGGTAAGCTTAAGGTGTTAATAACCTTCGATGATGGTTATAAAGACTTTATTCAAAATGCTCTGCCAATATTGAAGAAGTACAATGCGCCGGCTGTGCATCATGTAATTGTTGATGCAGTCAATAAAGAGTCAGTAGTTTGGACAGAGGAACTGAATTCGATTATTAATACTTTGTTTACTCAGAAAGAATTTGGCATCTACACATTTGGCCAAATGCAATTGGATATTTCCGGAAATAGGAATGCCACATACGATTCTGGAATGAAAGTGTATAATACGCTTATGCACGAGTCGAAGGATTTAAGAATGGATGCTATTAATATTTTGAAGGAAAAGGTGGATTATCAATCTGCTAAAGAGGAAATGATGGATTGGGAGGATCTTCGGACATGTTTGGAGAATAACGTTGAGATAGGTTCTCATTCGATGTCTCATGATATTCTTACATCTATTGATGATGTGAATATTTTACGGAACGAATTGAAAAGTTCGAAAGAAGCTATTGAAAACAACCTAAAATATACGGTTAACTGCTTTGCTTTCCCCAACGGTAAACATAGCAGTGCAATCGACAAAATGGCCATAGAGGCTGGATATGATTTTGTTTTTTCGACAGAAGAAAGATATTGTAATCTAAAATTCGAGAAAGAAGTGTTACCACGAATCTCTATTTATCATAATAGTAAATATGAAAGTATTTTTAAACTTTATAATTTACATAGATTCGTAAAAAACTTGACGTGAAAAAAAACGAAGGCCAATACAATCAATTGAAAGTGATTGAGGAGTATGGTAAGCAGAGTTATATTCTTGAACCAGAAAAAGTTATTTTTTCAAAAGTAACAGAATCGGGTTTAAGTGAGAAGATGGTTGATATAGGAATCGGTACAGGACGAACAGTTCCTTATATAGCCAAATATTTCAGTAAATATATTGGTGTCGATTATGCAGAAGAAATGATTAATTTCTGTAAAAAGAAGTTCGTTGATTTGGAGAATTGCATGTTTCAAGATGGTGATGCAAGAGATATGAAATTTATTGAATCTGATTCAATTGATTTTAGTTTCTTTAGTTTCAATGGAATAGATTGTGTGAGATATGAGGATAGGGCAGAGGTATTTAAGGAGATTATTCGAATCGCAAAGCC
This sequence comes from Flavobacteriales bacterium, assembly GCA_013214975.1. Lineage (NCBI taxonomy): Bacteria > Pseudomonadati > Bacteroidota > Flavobacteriia > Flavobacteriales > Flavobacteriales bacterium. The sequence goes on along the minus strand of JABSPR010000431.1, from coordinate 8,280 downwards.
TGGGTCATATTTTGCCTTTTCTAGTCATAATTTTTACAACTTGCCCAAATTATTTAGTTATCAAATACCAAAGAATCCGCTGAAATGGAGAAGGGAATATATTAGATATAGGGGAGTGCACAAGCATAATGATTATCAAAAATTAATTAATTCAATTGGCTATGTGTCTGTAATCGATGGAGATAATAATAATTTCGATTTTGAATATGTTTACATTAAGCCTGAATTCCAAATAGAGAATTTGATAGAAGCAGGATTTAGTAACATTGAAGCTTTTAATTTAAAAGGAGATAAAGTAGATGTGATAGGAGATTGGCAACAGGGAAATGATCCTTGGATTCATTTTTTATGCTCAGTGAAAAAATAGCGGTATGATATCCTATAAGTACGCTAATTCCCTTTCAAAAGAAGAAGAAAGTGATGTTATTACTTTTTTCAACACGGTTAATCATATATCAATAAGTCAGCATCCACTTTGGGCAAAGTGCATAGAGCGTAATAAAGAACTTGGTTATTTTCTATTTTATATAAATAGAAAACTTGTAGGGTATTGTATATGTACAGAGAAGTTACGTTTCGCAAACATACACATGGGGCCAATTGTTTCAAAAAATGAATTGCTCGTAGAATTAATAGAAATAATTTACAAGCATTATAGAAAGTTGAACTTTGGGCTGCTTAACATTCAATTAGGTATGTTAGACACTGAGGAGGTTAAAGCTTATACAGATAGTGTTCGAAAAAAAATTAATTATTCGACATCAAACGGTATACTTAATTGGAGTTCTGTACGAATTAATATTTTAAGTAACCAAGAAGATATCGTTAAATCGTTTTCTACGAACCATAAGAGATCAATAAAGAAAGCTATCGGTAATGGGTTGACTACGAGAAAGTTGATGGAAATGGAGGATGTGGTCCAGTTTTCTGAGCTTTATGAAAGTCTATATGCGCATCGGAAATTAATCTCACCCTTGGCAGATTCAACCGCTCAATTTCACGAATTGTACCAGCTTTTGAAGAATGAAAATAGAGGGTTTATTCTTGGTGTGTTGAATGAGAACGAATTGCTGATTGGAGGAGTATGTATTGTTTATCAAGGAAATACGGCATTCTATTCTTATGGGGCATCTTTACCAGAATATAGGAAGCTTCCTATTTTACATCTCGCATTTCATGAAGTAATTGGCTTGGCAAAAAAGGATGGAATGGATTTTCTAGACTTAGGAGGATACAGCAATAGGGCGGCTGACGATGATCAACTCAAAGGAATCAATCGATTTAAAGATGGCTTTAATGGTGAGAAACTAAATTATCCCAAGGTGTTAATATTTAAGCCAAAAAAGATGTTGGGCTACTTATTATCAGCCCTTAGGAAACTAAATTCTTCTTGGAATAGAAGGAGATAATATGTTCAATTGTATTTATAATTGAGTTTTCCATCTGTCAATTTGCTTCGCTAAACTTGGAATTAAATTATTGCTTTCCAGAAAAACTAGATTAGGATTGGTTTTAATGCTTAGGTCGTTCACTACTTCATTTGATTGACCATTATAGTTATATGTCCTAATGAAGTGATTCTTAGCCAAAGTTCCTTTGGGTAGAACTTCCCATTGAATTAATGTTCGTAAAGCGATATCAACTAATTCAGGTTCTTGATGTTTGTTAAATCCGTCGTAGGTGAGGTCAATACAGTAAAGACGCTTTTTTTCAGCTCTTAATCTAGAGTCAGTATAGGTAATATCAGACACTCGGTATATTACTTTGTCTTTATAAGTTTCAGCATAACTGAGTAATGAAGGATGTTCGCATTTTACAACTAGATAAAGAGAATAACTGGTTCTCGGTTTCAACGAAATTGGAGTTTTTAGCCCGTTGCTTAAGGTAACATTGTTAATATCCAATTTGTTGGTTCCAATTAATGTTTCAAATTTTATTTCACTTCCATACAAAGTAAGCAAGGTATTTGACGATAAATCGATTTGATCGACACTTGTGTTTAGTTCAAATCGTACGTTACAGTTAGTTGCCTTTTCTGCTAGTTTTTGAATGAGTTCTCCGGAACCACCTTCATGGTAATAATATTTTGAAGGGTTTAGAAACTGTTTGAAGAAATCGAACCATAGACTTCTATGAAGCTTGACATTTTCAAAATCGAATAATGAGTTGAATCTAAGGTGGCGCAGACTATAGAATATACTAATAGCATAATATGGGAATGTAAAGCCAAAACCAATAGTTACTGGTTGAGGGGACATTTCAACAACGTTTATTCCTAAAGAGTTAATGAGAAATTCATTAACAGATTTATCTTTTTGCCAAATGTGACTACCTATTTCAATATGATTGGAAAAATTTATTTTTTCAAAACTTTGCCAAGCTCCACCAATTCTTTCTTGTTTTTCAATTACAAGAACAGATTTCCCCAGCTTAGCTTGATACAACGATTCAATTAACATTAAAGGACTTGAACCTATAATTACAATGTCATATTTACTTTGCTTTTGCATATAGTATCTAATTTATAAATTATTAGCAGGCTTGTCTATAAGCATTAGCATTTTAGTTCAATTTTACCTTCATAGGGATGTGAGTTGTAGTATTTTTATATGCTATGGAATTCAAATATCTTATTCATATTCAATATCTAGGATTTCGGTTTCACGGTTGGGCAAAGCAACCCGATCTGAAAACTGTTCATCATATGATCGATAGAACCATCAGTTTTGTTTTTGGTCATCATGAGTTTAAGACTATGGGATCTAGTCGAACGGATGCCATGGTATCTGCAAATAACTCAGCGTTTCAATTGTTTTTAAAAGAGGATATAGACGAATATGGCTTCGTTATTGAGTTAAATAAGTATTTGCCTGCGGATATAAAGGCTACAAAGATTCAGAAAATTGAGGGTGATTTTAATATTATTAATTCGGCACGTGTAAAGGAGTATACTTATTTCTTTGCTCAAGGAGAAAAATTTAATCCATTAGCCGCTTCTTTGGTTACGTTGCTTCCTTTTGATTTGAATATAGATCTAATGAGAGAAGGGGCTGCGATTTTCAGAGGTCAGCATAATTTTAGAAAGTATTGTACAAAGGCCAAAGAAGGAAAGTTGTTCGAAAGAGAAGTATTAGAGAGCAGAATTGAGGAAAATACAATACTAACTGCTAATTTTTTTCCAGAGAAGAGTTTTGTCTATCATGTACATGCAAAGGGCTTTATGCGAAACCAAGTTCGTTTAATGATGGGGCAACTGATATTATTGGGTAAAGAAGAAATTAGTTTAGATTATTTGAAATCAACGCTAAATCCAACAGACAATGAACCGTTGGATTATATAGCCTCCGCCTCTGGATTGATGTTGAACAAGATTCATTTCTTAGATATTGAATAATGTTAAATAGGCTTCCATTTCGCTAGAACACGTGCTAATAGAGAGGTATTAACAGGCTTCGGTATGTAATCATTAAAACCTTTTTCTAAATACTCTTCTTTGTCACCAGGCATCGCATTTGCTGTTAATGCAATAATAGGACATTTTATGTTTTTTTCTCTAAGGGCTTCTAAGGTCTGGATGCCATTTAGGTTAGGCATTTGTATATCCATTAAAATCACGTCAAAATTGTTGTTTAAGGCTAATTCAATGGCTTCTTTTCCTGAAGAAGCAGACGAGCAATTGCATTCTAGATTTTCGAGCATGAGCTCAGCTACGGTGAGGTTAACTTCCATGTCGTCTACGATAAGAACTTTAAGATAAGATACGTCCACATTGCGAGACTTCTTCATAACTTCTTTTTCAGCCCTTCCAATCTTACATTTTATTGTAAACCAAAAAGTGCTTCCGTATCCTTCATCACTTTCAACTCCTATTTTCCCATTAAGTAATTCGGCAATTTGCTGGCATATTGCTAAACCTAAACCAGTTCCCTTATGCGCTTTTGTTGAAGATGCATCTACTTGTTTAAATTTCTCGAATAACGTTTCTAATTCTAATTTTGGAATTCCAATACCATGATCTATAATAGAGAATTTGATATGTAAGTCATCTTGATCGATATCAATTACCTCTAATTCCATTCTTATTTCTCCATCTGAAGAAAACTTAATAGCATTCATAATTAGATTGGATAAAACTTGCTTTAGCCGTGTTTCATCCGAAATAATGTAATTGGGGAAGGTATTCTTAAAGTGGGATGTGATTGTTATGTTCTTCTCTTGGGCTACACCAAAGAATAATCCTTCAATATCAGAAACTAGTTTTTTAATATTAAGATTGGAACTAATTATGTCTGGGCTACTACTTGAAAGCTTTGAGAAATCAAGAATGTCGTTAATAATTTCTAAGAGCTGATTTGATGATGAGGATAGTATGTTGAAATAGTCTTGCTCTTTTTTATCCAATTTTAATTTCTTCTGGAGTATGTTTAGCATTCCAATTATGCCATTCAATGGAGTTCTGATTTCGTGACTCATATTACTTAAAAACTCATCTTTTAATAAGGCTAGTTTTTCGGAGTCAGATACTTTTTGATTCATTTCAATATTATCCTCCTTGAGCTCTAATGCATTAATAAGAAGTACATTATTCTGTTTTCCCATGCTTGCTATTGCTGCAAGAAAAATAATTCCGCTTGTTGCAATCGTATTGCTAAGTTCAAAATCTGTAAATAGCAGGCTTAAAAAAACAGGCAGACAGGATACCAGGTTGTAAGAGAGGAATAATTTGTAGTGGGCAGCCATAGTTCCAATAGATCCAATACACAAACCTGCAACGAGAAAGCAAACTAATATAGCGTCGATAATATTATTTGGCATCATCAACGACCAGTATCCTCCCCATAATAGAGCATTTAATAAGGTGCCAATAAATATATACTTTTCGTATTGTTTCAAGCCTTCGGATGTTATGTTTTTGTTTTTTTTGAAGTGAAAAAAAAGAATGCTTCTAAGGATCATTAATGCGATAAGTGAAATATACCATGGAAGTATCGACAAGAAATCCGCATTGTTGTAAAAAGAGTAGCATAGAAGAGTTGCAAGTGTAACGTTGGCTATGAGCGAAGTAGGAATAGTTGAGAATAGGTGTTCTATTCTTTTCCTATAAATATGTTCTTTGTTAATATTCACCTCTTTCTATTATATTCGAGCAATATAGGGATACGAATTACATCTTATTGAGTTTCATTATTTTCTGGCATTTATTGTCGTTTTTATCTCTCTTCTTGTTTTAGTTTATCCAGAATGTTATATATAGAATATAGACTGATTTCTTAACTTCACATTGGTTATGGAAGAAATTGAATTTAATGAAGATGATTTAATTGGGGGTGCAACTCTGGATGCAATCTCTGATGCCAATCTGTTTAATGAATGGATGTATGAAACCATTAAGCCACACTGTGGAGGGAAAGTACTAGAGATTGGTAGTGGAATTGGTAATATTTCTGAGTTTTTCATTAAAGATAAATTTCCATTAATGCTCACGGATATCCGAGATACTTATTGTTCTACGTTGGAGAATAAATTTGAAAAAAACGAGTATTTTCTGGGATCGAAAAAAATGGATTTAACCGATCCTGAATTCGAATCTAAATTTCACGATGAAATTGGACAATACGATACTGTATTTGCGTTGAATGTGGTGGAGCATATTAAGGATCATACGTTAGCTCTTGAGAATTGTCGCCTATTATTAAGAAATGGTGGGAAGCTGATAATTTTGGTGCCATCTTACCAATGGTTATTTAACGATTTTGATCATGGATTAGGGCATTATCGTAGGTATACTAAAAGCTCGTTATCAAAAGTTTTTAAATCGAATCAATTTCAAATGATTCATAAGCAGTACTTCAATTTTATAGGAATCGCTGGGTGGTTTGTTTCAGGCTCAGTTTTGAGAAAGAAGGTTATTCCAGTCGGACAAATGAAACTGTATAATGCGTTGGTTCCTATTTTTAAAATCATTGACAAGGTTATTTTTAATCAAGTTGGATTATCGACAATAATTGTTGGTAAGAAATAATTGTGTGAAGAATAATATTATTTCTAGTTAGTAGATATAGCGTGAAACCATTTGCTTTCAAAGAGTTTACAGTGCATCATGATAGATGCGCCATGAAGGTTGGTACCGATGGAGTACTAATTGGTGCATGGGCCAAATTAGACAATCCGTTACGTGTGTTGGACATTGGTGCCGGAACAGGTCTTGTTTCTTTAATGATGGCACAGCGACATCCTAAAGTGGTTATTGATGCTGTTGAAATTGATGAGGATGCCTTTAATCAGTGTAAGGAGAATTTTGATCGGTCAAAATGGAAGGGAAGACTGCAAGTCTTTCATGCTCCATTTCAAGAGTTCTATAAAGCTTCCCAGTCTCAATACGATTTAATAATATCTAACCCTCCATTCTTTACTGGAGGTGTCGAAAGTTTGGATGAGAAAAGAAATTTAGCTCGGATATCAAATTCTCTCTCTTTTAATGTTTTAGCAAATGGAGCGGGTAAATTACTGGTAAAAGAGGGTAGGCTAGCGTTGATAATACCAGTTGAATGTGAAGATGAAATCATTGGAAAGATGAAAAATGATGGCCTAATAGTAAATAGAATCACGAGAGTTAGAGGTAGGGAAGGAGTTCCGTTAAAGAGATGTTTAATAGAGTTTGAAAAATCAGAAGAAGATCTTCCAATTTATGCCAATGAGCTTATTATAGAAAAGTCGAGACACGATTATACATCCGACTACATTAAGTTGACCAAGAGTTTTTACTTGAATATGTAAAATAAGAAACCCCCAACTTGAAAAGTTGAGGGTTTGAAATAAGTTGGTTTAATATCAAGGAAATAAACCTCTTTCGATATAAGTATTTTCCAATCGCTTAAGAGCTACAATATATCCGCTTGTTCTCCAATCGGTATTGTATTCATTCGCCATCTCTACAGTTTTCTTAAATGCTACATCCATCTTATCTTCTAGAAGTAATAATACATCTTCGATTTTCCAGTTTTCACTTCTCTTGTTTTGAAGCCATTCGTAGTAACTACCCGTAACACCACCAGAGTTACAAAGAATGTCAGGAATGATGTCGATACCTCTTTTTAAAAGAATCTCTTCTGCTTCAACAACGGTTGGGCCATTAGCAGCTTCCGCTATAAGGGTAGCTTTAATGTCATTCGCATTGTCCACAGTAATTTGGTTACCCAATGCAGCTGGAATAAGAATATCACAATCCAACCCAAAGAAGGTGTCCGATTCGATTTCTTCAGCTCCCGGGAAGCCAGATACATTTCCGTTTCTACCGGCAGAAAACTCAATTAAAGCTTCTACATCAATTCCATTTGCATTAAAGATTGTTCCGCTTGCATCTTGAACAGCAGTTAAAACACATCCCTCTTTATTTAAGAAGTGTGAAGCCCATGAACCAACATTTCCAAAACCTTGAACGATGTACTTAAGTCCTTTTAAGTCTTTTTCTTTATAAGCAGACCAAGACTTGATTGTAGATACAACACCGAATCCGGTTGCTCTATCTCTACCTTCCAAGCCACCTGATCCAACAGGTTTACCAGTTACAACGTGTAAGTTGTTGTGTCTATTTGCTGGCGATTTTGTACAAACATAGGTGTCTGCAATCCATGCCATAATTTGCGAATTTGTGTTTACATCTGGAGCAGGGATATCTAAATCTGGTCCGATATTATCACCTAGAGCGTAAGTAAAACGCCTTGTAATTCTTTCTAATTCTCCTTGAGAATATTTCTTAGGGTCTATTTGAATACCACCTTTTCCGCCACCATATGGTAAGCCAGCTAATGCCGATTTCCAAGTCATCCATGTAGCCAAAGCTCTCGCGGAATCAATATCTAATTTAGGGTGAAATCTTAAACCACCTTTGTAAGGTCCAAGAGCATTGTTATGCTGAACTCTATATCCAGTAAAAAGTTCAATTTTCCCACTATCCATTTTCACCGGAAAGTTTACTACGATTTCGTTACTGCATTTAGCAAGAATAGTTCTAATACCTTCGTTAAGCCCCATTACATCCGCTGCACGGTTAAATTGTTTCTGGACATTTGCGTACAAACCTGTTTTTTTCTCCATACCTATCTTTTTAGTTCAAAGTGCAGCAAAGCTATATTATTATTGTATTTAAAAAGAACTTTTAAGGGGGTAATACTCTTTTTTTTTTTAATGCATAATTCTTGAGTGTGGGTAGGGGGATAGGAGTCGTTGAATACTTCTATTAAAAAGATCTAAATGGGTACTTGTATGTACCTGTAATAC
>JABSPR010000430.1 GCA_013214975.1 Flavobacteriales bacterium | reverse complement strand
TTTGAAACAGAAGATTTTCCTTATTTGGCAGCCAAGTATATCGAGATAGATTACGCTAGAGTTTATGCTGTGCGAGTTACTTATTTGGGTGAATTAGGTTGGGAATTGTATTTACCTGTTGAGCAAGCTGGCGATGTTTTCGATCGAATTATGGAAGCTGGAAAAGCGTTCAACTTAAGATTAGCTGGTATCCAATCGTTAACGAATCTTCGATTAGAAAAAGGGTATCGAGACATGGGTCATGATATCGATAACTTAGATACTCCGGTTGAAATGGGATTGGGATTTGCGGTTAAATTAGATAAGCCAGGAAAGTTTGTTGGCTATGATGTATTGGCTAAACAGAAAGAACAAAAGGTATTCAATAAAAGGTTAATTCAGATATTAGTTGAAGACCCAGAACCTTTACTATCTCACTGCGAAACAGTTTACCGAAACGATAAAAGGGTTGGCTACGTTAGAGCAGGTGGTTATGGTCATCACTTAGGTGGGGCTGTTGGATTGGCAATTGTTCAGGATGACGAACGCATAACAAAAGACTACATCAAAAGTGCAGAATGGGATGTGGAAATAGATGGAGTACGTTATCCAGTTAAAACTTCTTTGCGACCTATGTACGATCCTAAGTTAGAGAAGGTGAAGATCTAGTCTAATGAGATAATCGTTGCACATAACGCAAATATTCAAAATGCCTGTTGCACATATCGATTAGATACCGGCATTAGACTGTATTAGTTTCGAGGTATTATTAGACTCCTTTTTGTCTATTAAGCCTCAATTTATAACAAATGAAAAAGTATATCGCAACAATAATTATTATACTAGCAGGAATCAATTTTGCATTCAGTCAGAATAAAACCGACGATGTTTTAGGAACGTATATAACGGCAGAAGGAAAAGCGAAAAATTGAGATTTATAAAACTGCTTCTAATAAGTACGAAGGCAAAATAGTTTGGTTAAGAGAGTCTCTAAACTCTGCTGGTAAACCTAAATTAGATGTCGAAAATCCTGAGCCTGGATTGCGAAAAAGAAAAAAACTGGGACTGGTAATATTAAAAGATTTTGTTTTTGATGCAGATGATAATGAGTGGGAGGATGGCTCTATCTATGATGCTGCACGTGGTAAGACATACAGTGCATATATGTGGTCCGAAGATGGGACGATGAGCCTCAAGGGTTATGTTTTGGGTATGCCATTTTTGGGTAGCACATCTGAATGGACACTTGTTCAGAAATAATAAGCCCTGTTATTTAGGATCCCAATTGCTATCGTAAATTTAGATTATGTTGAAACGTTTGCTCCGTGTTTTGCTCAGGTTTGCTGTTAAAGGATATTTCAGATCGATTACAATAAATAACCTAGATCGGATTCCCGCTAAAGGTCCAGTGCTTTTTGTTGCAAATCATCCGAGTGCGTTCATGGACCCAATAGTGGTTACTATATATATCGATCGGATATTGCATTATTTGGCAAGAGGTGAGTCGTTTAAAAACCCTATCTCTCGATTTATATTTTCGAGGTTAAATATGATTCCTATATATCGGGCATCCACTTCTCCTGATGAAATGCATAAGAACAAAGCGGTGTTTCAAAAGTGTTATGATCACCTAGAAAATAGGGGAGCAATAATAATATTTCCGGAAGGGGTTAGTAAGACAGAGCGACGACTTAGGCCAATAAAAACAGGGGCCGCGAGAATAACTTTAGGAGTTGAAGCG
>JABSPR010000429.1 GCA_013214975.1 Flavobacteriales bacterium | reverse complement strand
GCTTTAGAAAATTATGGAAAATTACAGCAAAAAGTTAATGATGAGAATTTTGGAAAAAATAATACTGTGTTTTTAGAACCACTAGCAATACCAATGTATGTCTGAATAGTTGGAGCATCCTTATTATCAGACAAGTACACTTTTAATCCATTCTCTAACTCATAGATTCTTGTTTTAAGAGGATCGCTAGGTACGGTGTCGAACTTGTACTCTTTTGCGAATAATACATTTGCAATAAATACGGCAACAACCGTTAGGAAAACTCTTTGGTATGATCTCATGCTGATAGTTTAGGCGGCAAAAGTAAACAAAAGATTATTCTAGTTGAATACCTGACTGTTAACTATTTTCTTTAATCATTTCAATATGAGGCTGATCGTCCTCCAGATACATAACACCCACCTGTTTAAAGCCGTGTTTCTTGTAATAATTTTTCAAATATTGCTGCGCTGAAATACGAACAGACTGGTCGCCAAGTTTAGACTGAATCACTTTTAGTGCTTCAACCATAAGAGCATTGCCTATACCTTGTTGTCTGTATTCTTTTTTAACAGCTAATCTACCAAGTGATACCTCCTCATAAGAAACACCACGTGGTAATATTCGCATAACAGCGACTACCAGTCCTGCCTCATTCGTTCCAAATAAATGAATTGCATGTGGCTCTTTACTATCCACATCTTGATAAGGACATACTTGTTCTAAAACAAAAACTTCTGATCGAAGAAAAAGAATTTCAAAATATTCATCAACAGATAATTCTTTAAAGTCTTTTGCTTGCCAAATAATCGTTTGTTTCATTTTCCTTCTTTATTGAATATTAAAGGAAGTACAAATAATGGTGATATGAAAGCTTTATGGAATTGGCTCCGTAATTGCATCCTGTAATAAACATAACTTTAGATTCCAAAATATGAGAAACGAGATTCTCTTTATAGCACTTATCCTAATCTCAATAAACCCATTAATTTCAATCGGGCAAGACAGTTCGTCTACCGTAATCCCTTTACAAGACCCAATTAGACTTATTGAAGAAATACAGGACAACAGACCTCCTTGCGGAATTCCATGCAGTCACCAATACGACGAAAAAGGATCTTTCATGAGTTGCTTAAGCCCTTGTTGTAATTGCAACGAAATTTACTTTGATGACAGGCTATTGAGACAACTGCAAAACTACAACGATACGTCTTCTATTAAACCTCAAGGACTAAGTGTCTATCAAAAAAAGACAGATACCATCGAAGTAAAATTTAAAAAGGCATCGCACTTTTTTGATAATAGTTACTCTTTACAAATAGATTCTATAATTAGCGATTCACGATGCCCGGTTGACGCGAAGTGTAAATGGGCTGGTAATGCAGAAGCAAGATTTCTCTTAAGAAAAAAACAAGGAACACAGAAAGCGTTTATCCTAAACACAAATACGCGATTTGAAACTGAAGTAACAATTGACAATATTAAATTTGAGATTATCGGTATTAGTCCGAAAATAAAGACAAACAAAATTTCGGTTAGAAAGAAGTATAACATTTCAATTCAAATTATAGAACAATAATTTGAATCATTATTATTTAATAAACCGTACTCTATTTTATATTTGCAACACAATCGCTAAAACAATAATATGACAACTCAAACAAAAGATTCCCAAACTGCACTTACACCAGATAGAGCACTAAATATATTAGTAGAAGGAAACAAAAGATTTGTTACTTCAGCAATGACTAGTCGTGATTTGTCTACGCAAATTAAAGAAACAAGCACTGGTCAATTTCCATTTGCCGTGGTATTAAGTTGTATTGATTCACGCGTACCATCGGAGATCGTATTTGATCAAGGTATTGGAGATGTATTCAGCGCTCGTGTTGCTGGAAACATTGTTAATGTCGACATCCTTGGATCTATAGAGTATGGCTGCAAGGTAGCTGGCTCTAAAGTAATCGTAGTTTTAGGACATACTAAATGTGGCGCAGTAACATCGGCTTGCAAAGAGGTTGAGTTAGGAAATATCACGGCGCTTCTTTCTAAAATAAAACCAGCTATTAGTACTATTAAGCAAAGTTTGTCTTCAGATGATGCAGGGTTTGTTGAAAAGGTTGCAGAACAAAATGTACTCGAATCAATTCAGAACATAAGAAAAGAAAGTCCTATTTTGGCTGAAATGGAATCAAATGGTGAGATTAAAATAGTCGGTGCTATTTATTCTGTAGAAACTGGAGAAGTAAGCTTTATATAATAAAGCTTACTCTTTATCCAACTCTAATATCTCTTCAGCAGAAGCCAATCCACTTCGCATTGCTCCTACTACTGTACTACTCCACGTAGCTTCACCTGCAAAGAATAATTTATTATCTACCGACTTAGCTAAGATTTCATCTGCTCCTACACCCTCTTCATTATACCAGCCCTTAGAAGAACCGTATGAGTAAATCCCTTTGATATATGGATCCATTTCATAGTTCATATAGAATGCCTCGATGAAGTTATCCGTAGCCGTAGTGCCTCCGAATATTGCATCTAACTCTTTTACTACAACTTCTTCTGCCCGTTCATCTTTTGCAATTAAATCTTCCGCTCGTTCTCCCATTATGTAGCACTGTAATACATTAGGATCATTAACACCTTCTCCTCTGTATTTATTAGGAACCCAACATCTAGTTGAAAGTCCTGCTCCTAATATCTCAACGATATCATCTTTTTCCCAAATTGGCTCTTTGAATTTAAGGTACATTCTAAATCCAACATCCAAAGTCATTTTATTGTAAGCCTTAACTTTATCAGCAGGTAAGTTCGGAACGAAATCAATTATCTCACTTTTTAATACATCGGAAGAAACAGTACTTACAACACGATTAGTTGTGTATGTCTCGCCATTTTCATCCGTAACAACAATAACATCATTGGTATAATCAACTTTAACAACTGGTGCATCGTACTTGATTAATCCTTTATCATGTAGTGGTTGGAAATAAAGAGTATCCAAAAATGATTTATAAGGAACGTCAACTAAAAAAACATTCCCTCCTGGATCTTCATAATAATGTCCTTCTTCCCTTTCTTCTTCTTCTTCTTCTTCTTCCCCTTTAATCTCAGGATATTTCGAAGTATACATGTGATTTAATGAACTAGCTGAAGTCCCAGCTGCCATTAAGTCTTCCACAATTGTCCATATTAAATCTCCTTCCTTAATGCCAGCTTGAGCAAACAAGGCTGCAGACTTAGTTGTATCCGGACCGTCATAATCTCCAATTGCATGAATAGCTTTCAGCGCTTTTAAATAAGTATCATCCTCAAGTGCATTTACAGGCTTACCCTCTTTTAAGTACACAATATTTTCCAAACCCATGTGGTAGTCGATATTGTGATAATTATTGTGATGAGGATAAGGCCAGTCTCCCAAATCTGTTCTCGGATCATCGAAAAAACGGAAGTAATACTCTTCACCAATTTCAAAAGGATGAAGCAATGTAGAATCCCACATATAGATATCTCTGTAGATATCAATAAGTTGTGTGCCACTATCCGGTAAATGTGCAAAAACTGCTCCTTCGTACATTACCTTATCCCCTTTAATATCCAACCTTTCAGGATCTTTGCCCTCTTCAATAGCAATTTCTCTAAACTTAGTCATTGCCTTAGTTCTCATTGGAATTGGAAAGTCTCTCGAAGGATATACTTCTTCTGGTCCTATTGCTAAAAACCCTTCGCAGAAATTATTGTTAAATTGAGCTCTACCGCCATGTGTTGAAGATGCCTCTAATACTTTAACATTCATTCCGTTTTTATCTAAATGCAATGCAGTATACATTCCCGCAGCTCCTGCCCCAATTACTATCACATCAAAATCTACCGATGACTCAGTTTGACTGCCTTCTTTCTCTTGTGAAGAACAAGACATGATTAAAGTAGCTAATAATAAAGCCGATAGTTTGATTAAGTTTCTCATCTAATAAATGTTATTGGTTTGGTAGAATGGAAGTATAATGATGCGAATATAAGCTACCCTATCCTTAAGAAGAAATTCATTCCAATAATGTTTCCGGGAATTAATTATTGCACATAAGGTGTTATATTTAATCTTCTTAAATATTTAATTCCTAGCATAATTAATCGTTTTATATGATGAAATTTTTATTTAAAACTTCATTATCCTTTTGGATACTTTTAATACCTATTCTCACTCCACTGCATGGTAGGGCATCCGATCTTCAAATAATAAATTTCGCGGTTGGATCCGGAGATGCAGCGCTTGTAATTTTACCAGACGGCAAAACTATGATGATAGATACTGGTACTGAAAACAAATTCAATGATGTAGTTTATCCTTTTTTCCAGAACAATGGCATTACCCATTTAGACTATATAGTAGAATCACATGGTCATGGTGACCATAACGGTGGATATGATTCACTGGTAAGCAAAGGGTATATTGATATAAATACTATTGAATGGGACAACCAGACATTCAACTACGAAGACAAATTCGAAATTAGCGGAGTAAATTTCTTCATTTATAATGTAAAAAATACGACACTTTATGGAACCGATGCTAATCTAAATAGCCTTGCCTTTAGAATGGAATATAATGGGTTCGTTTATACTACAGGCGGAGACGAAGGAACAGGATCGATGGATAGATTCTTAGATGAGCACCCTGGCAAGGTAAGAGCGCATGTTCGTAAAACAGCTCATCATTTGTATGGCCCTTTAAGCTCTGACTTCCTTAAAGCAACAGATGCTTACCTTTTTATTATCTCGAACAATGCGGATAATATGAATACACTTGGACCAGCATTCGATAACAACTTCTTACCATCTATAAATTGGTTACACGCAAATAATAGAAGGATAACTGATCCTGGATATGCTATCACTGGAGAAGAAGGACACGTATATACTCGTGCTGCAGACAGTAGCGATTGGTGCTTTACTTACTTACCTAATCTTACAACAGATCTAATTCCATCTGCATTAACCTGTCCACCATTTACTTCTAGTATTAATGATAACGAAAGTTTGACGTCAATCACAACCTATCCAAATCCTGCCATAGATTATGTAACGATTGATCTTGGCAGTTCTTTCCAAGAAGTAGTTGTACAAGTAATCAACTCGATCGGGTCTGTTTTGGATATAAATAATTACCAGTTTGTTTCTTCCATTACCCTGGATGTTTCGAATTACAATGACGGACTTTATTTCATTAATGTGGTATCAGACTCTGAAAGGAATTCTTTTAAAATCATAAAGAATAAATAATTGAATCCTATGAAAATAATCAAACATCTAAGCGATCAATTAAAAGCATATTCTATTACTGCAATTACTGTAGCTGCTAGTTCATCGACAATAAATGCGACAGTAATAAACAATAATTTGAATGCCAATATTCAAGACTCTTCATTTGATTTAGACTTAAATAATGATGGTGTAAATGATTTCACAATTCAGGCATCCCTTATATCTTCCGACTGGAGCAAAACATCTGACCCATCATCTGCTGGAGGACCTGGAGGTCAGTCGAACTGGACATGGAAATGGGTCGGAGGATCAGCTAACATGAGCCTTAATGCAACAGCTACTCCAGATGGTTATAATGCATTAATGACTACAGGAGGTTTTTCGACCGTTTCGGCAGTACCCCAGGGAGGGACAATTGGACCAGAAAAAAATTTCGTATCAGAAGCTCTGAATATAGGCGGACTATGGTGGGGAGAATGGCAAGAAAGAAAATACGATATGGTAAATAATTCCACTTT
>JABSPR010000428.1 GCA_013214975.1 Flavobacteriales bacterium | reverse complement strand
TTTGTAGGATAGGTGGATAGCTTTCCTATTTCATTATAGAACTCTTCTGTACTAGGAAGACTAGCTTCGAAAAGCTTTTGATCTATACTCAATGTATTATCTATTGGAGACTGTTGCGCCTTGATTGCATATTCTATTTCTTCAGTATAAACATCTTCTGCTGTTTTCTGAGCTTCAATAGCTTCTTGTTCTAACTTGTACGCTTTTCGCACAGCATTAAGCTTATATACATCATCTGTTAACAAAGGCAGGCCTTTTCTAATCTCATTTGCTTCATCTATTTTCTCCATCGCCTCTACCAATAATGAACGAACTAATTTGTCTGTTCCACGAGAGCCTAACAATTCAGCCTCCTTTATAAGACCACCAATTTCTTCATCATTTTCTGCGTAGATTTCCTTGTTTTCCTGTGCATAAAGTGTTGCAGCTTCAATTTGTTTTTCAACTGCTTTCCTTTTCATCTCTTCAGACCTTACCATAAAATCGGAAGTCGTCTCTTTTGTAGGCTGAATTAACTCTGCATATTTTATCGCTTGTTCTTGTAAATTATTCGCCTCTTGAATTAACTTATTGGCTTCAACATTGTTCTCATTAAAGTTCATCTCATTAATTTGAGCTTGTTCCATTTTCAGTGATTGGACTTGCTTTTCTTTCAATAGCTGATTAACTCCAACTATTTTTTGAATGATGGCTTCCTTTTCTTCTTTGCTATTCGAAGCCTTTAATTGCTCAAACAAATCATTAGACTCTTTCTTTAACTCTCCTTTCCATTCGTCTAATAACTTAGCTTGTTTAAAACCGTTCTCGAAATTATTATTTCCAGATTCTATACTGTCCATTCTTTCTTCATAGGTGCCAGTAAATGCTAACTCCTTTTCGAAACCAGAAAGCTCAGTATTATCTAATTCGGGTTGTTGATAAGAGTTCCCATTAGTATTTGAAAGTGCCAATGCATCTTCTGCCATACCTCTTTTCTGCACTGCTAAATCATGCAATGCACGGGCTTGCATTTGCAAGCCTTCCTTTTGTTGACCAGCAGCTGCATCCTCGATTTTATCTTTTAGAGCTTCCGACTCTAATTCTAGCTCACCAGCCCATTCATTATATATTTCCGCTTCAGCAAATCCTTTTGCTATTAAATCCTTTTCTTTCCCAGATTCTTTAATCTTTTCTTCAAAATCTAAAGTTGTACCTAAACTGTTTTCAAATTCATTTAATTGTTGATCCGTCATTTGCGCACCAAAACTTTCCTCTTTAACAAGTTCAATTTCACCTTCAGGAACTTCTTGATGCGTTAACTGCTCTTCTGTAACTCCTAAATCAACCAGTTCATCTTTAAGCGCACCTTGTCTTTCTTGATTTTCTTCTATCGCTTTTTGAAGGAGTGACATTTCAATTTTAGCGATCAGATTTTCATCCTTAGGAACTGGAGTTATTTCAATATCATTGATCAAATCGCTAATCATGGCAACTTGCTTTACAAGACCATTATACTCTGTGTCGTACCTTTGAGCTTCATTCTCCGTTTTTGCCAACAGCTCACCCAATTCATGACGTTCGGCCTTCTTACGATCTATTTCCTCTTGAATTTCTGCCTTCTTGCCTTTTTTAGTTTCTCTTTCAAGTGTCCCATCTAGAGAAACAAGTTTCCGTCCGGCTATTTCATAAAGGTTTCTTAAACTATCTAATCTTTCAAAAGCAGTTCTTGTTAATCCTTTAATATCCTTCGACCATTCTTTCTTTATTCTTTCATAATTCTCAAGACCATGTCTCTTCTTGCTGCTTTTTATCATAGACTCTGCCATCGGCACCCCTTGTAAAACTGTATCTAGATATGCCTCTTTATCTCTTGGATCCTCAGACAAGCTAAACTTATCCATGTAATTCAAAATATTATTAGCTTGATCAGTAAGTGCCTCCTGTCCATGCTTCAACTCCTGCGCAATATTATAAGCAAGCTCGGCTTCACGCATTAGTTTATTAGATTGATGCTTTATATCAATTGCCCTTGCAAGCACTTGAGCTTTATCATAATCGGAATCAATTGTGGTAGAGAACTCCATTACTTCATTCGCCTCATCCATCTTTATTTTTGCTAATTCTGTCTTGTCCTTAACAAGTAGCAACGTTCTATTCATTTCATCTTCCAACTCACTAACCCGAGTATATATCTGAGCAACATTCTCATCAACGACTGCTTTTGTATCATCTTTAGTGACTAAACTAGATTCTTGAACATTCCCTTCTGCCATCATGCGCGCGTTGGAAATAGAATCCATATATAGTGCAAAATCTAGGATAGATACATTTTCAGGTGTAACGGTTAAATTTCCAATGGACTGGATATAGCTTACATCAAAATTGGGGTAATCAAAATTCGGATCATAAACGGGATCTGGCTTATTGTACACTTCAGGAAAACTACTTGCAACAGTGAGGTTGCCTTTAATATGAATTAATTGCTGAGGTATTAATTGCCCAACCTTTTCTAATTTAGGCACTGAAACATCAAACATCTGGATGTCATCCATTCCATCAACTGTTACCTCGTATCTGTATTCACCTCCCTTGGGAACAACAATTAAATAATTGTCTTTAGATCTATTTACCTGAAATACACCAAGCTGTGTTTCATCCGCCTTATCATAAACATCAATCGTAATTGCTGCATCTGCCGTAAGGCTATCTGTTAAAAAAGTTCCTTTAATTATTACATGCCTTCCACTCTTGATTTTTATAACATGAATTTTCGTGTGCGACTCCCCTCTTTGAGATGAAAAATATGCATAGTCATCATTCAAATCCGAGATATACAATACATCATCAAATGGTGTATTAATTGGGAACATTAAATTCTTAGGCTTAGACCATGATTTTGTGCTCTTATCATAAACTGTTTTAAACACATCATAACCTCCCATACTATTATGCCCTTTAGAACAGAAGTAGAGTGTTTGGTTATTAGGATTGTAATAAGGGAATTCCTCGTCATACTTAGTATTGATTACTGGTCCAGCATTTTTAGCCTCGAACGAGGTTCCTTTCCTAAAATAATATATATCCTTATTATCTCCCGCATCCCCATAACTTGTGAAGAAAACCTTTGTTAGTCCACTCGTATTTACTATAAGTGAATTCTCCTCTTTTGATATGTCATTTTTAGTTTTCTTCTCGTCATCCTTGACAATAATTTTCGACGAAAATTCTTCAAGATCATAAGATCTAAAGTAGTTCTCAAGATCCATTACCTCATTCTCCTTTACTGTAAAGAATTCATTTACAGCCTCACCAGAGCCTGTTCCGTATACCATTACATCACCTTGACTGTACATCAACGCAATACCACTTCGACACATATTCAAGAACTGCCCAACCTTTAGTTGCTCAATTTCCTTAACCCCCGATAATTCAATGTATTTGTTGTAAGATTTAATCGCATCGTTAAATCTATAATTTAGATGATATGCTCTAGCCAAGAAAAAATGAACTTCTTTTTTCATTCCTTTCTTTTGCGCTGCATATTCTAGCATTTGCACAGAACGTTCTGGCATTACATGTAACATGCAAATACCTAACTTGTAATCGTAAAGTGGTTCGCTTGGATTAACACTTTTTAATTGAGAAAACAAAGGCATAGCTGTCTCGTAATCCCCTTTGGAGAAGAGCTTGTTGGTAGCTTTAATTAGTTCTTTTTCCGATTTATACTCTTTATCCTGGGAGATTCCCGTCAAAGGAGCTAGACTGGCTAGAAGAAGAACAATTAGTATATATTTCCAGCTTTGTTTCACAGGCCTAATTTAGCAACATTGGTTACTAAATTTAAATATGCTAATAAATCAATTTGTATATGTAAAAATACGCTTTTTGTTCTCGAATAAATAGTTAGAAATCACCGCGTTTCCTAAAAACGTAAATGAACTACTTATTGTCATTTTTGCCTCGATCAAAAGCAACTTTAGATTCTTTCCTGTTAATTAATCTTTTTATGTTTTTATGATGAGTCAAAATCACCAGAACCGGGACCAATACCGAGAATATCATCAAAGATGGAATTGTTTCTTTAAAAACCAGAATCACACTTATTGGAAAAAACAAGGTTGCCATGATTGAACTCAAAGACACATACTTGGTTGAAATAAGAACCATAATAAATACAAGTAAGGAGATTACCGCAGCTGCCGGATGAATTGCTATTACTAAACCTAATAACGTGGCTATTCCTTTACCCCCTCTAAACCCAACATAAATTGGAAATATATGCCCAATTAGAGCAACCAAACCTAATAACAACTGGAAGTTAACCAACTGTTCAGGTTGCGACATATCAAAAACGAAAACACCCAGCTTAACGGCCATCCATCCCTTGAATACATCTACAAAGAGTACCGGTATCCCTATATTTTTCCCTAATACACGAAAGGTATTTGTTGCCCCACTATTACCACTACCGTACTCACGTACATCTACGCCATATCTAATTTTACCCAGCCATACAGATGTTGGTATAGACCCAAGAAGGTATGCAAATAACAGAAACCAGAAATTGATTGCTTGATCCATCAGATACAAATATAATCAATTAGAAATTTTCGATAAACGTATTCTTTAATCGTTCTGAACAAATCGTGAACGAATATGGCTCTTCTTTACGTTTCGTTTTAAGCTTTCTATCTTCCGCCTTCATTTCTTTAATTACAGTATTGTACTCTTTATTGGTTGATACTGTTTGCAATAGGCCATTTCGATAGAAAAAGTAATACCAAGAACCATCGCTTAGTTCAATATATAGATGCATTCGATCTTTCCCTCCCTTCCTTTTTTCAAATTCAACTTTTCCGTTTACCATTCTGTTAATTTGTTTTTTATAGACGTTACCCACACCAATCTGACCAACAGACTTATAGGTATGTGTTTTGTCGTCCCATATCATCTTAACATCACTTAATACCATAGGATGATTAAACACGTCGGGAACTCTTTTAAACATTCCATCTAAACTTACCTGACCAATTAATTTATCACCAGCTTGTTTTCCATTAAATTCTCGTAATGCCTTTTCGTAAGTTTTTCTTTCAAAATTCACTAAGTTCAATCCTTCGTCTTCAATAAGGTCACCCGACAGAAGCTTCAAAGCGTTATCACTAAACATAAATTTAAAAACCATCATTAGATCAAGCTTAATCTCATCTGTTTCTAAATTATGTGTTGAGTTACCCGCTACTCCAACTTTCAGCTCACCTAAATCAACTCCTAGATTAAGTTTTCCTTCATGGTAGACATAACATTTATTATTTTTCAAACTAACCCAGTTTCCTGGTGTAGAGGGGAAATTTAATTTCTCTTGCGAAGATATACGGTACTCTCTTGAACTCTTATCGAAAAACAAAAACCCATCCGACGAGATCACACTAATGTCGTCCTTTTTGTATGGCCTAGACAAAAAGGATGAATATGCAAAAGTTGAATCTCTAGTAAGGTTAAGTCCTACAGACAGGGCTTTACCTCCACTATCTACAGGAGAACTTGATATAGGTATATAAATTTTCTTGGGATCTATTTCAGATCTAAAGTCGATCCATGTCTGACTTAGAGAATCACATTCACTAAACAACTTAAAGCTACCATTAAAATAAAGCGACCTATCATTAGCTTCTAGATTTACCATTCCATGATATCCAAACGCAGGACTAAGGGTAAACTCTGCGGTATCTTTAATCTCACCTTCAGCATACGTTTGTTTCGTACTATCCTGTCTAATATTATGAAAATAGATTCTTTGCTTGTTTTTAGTTTTGTCTATATAATCATAGAATCCATCACCTTTGAAGTTCTTTCTTCCCATAATATCGATGTTCGTTTTATAAAAATTATGATACTTCGTTACCGTATTTGTAAGAACACTTGAGTTTTTTAATGTTTCCATTTTTGCTCTTGGGAAAACATTAACTCTACCACTATCCGGAAACACTCTTGAGTCGGCTGCATCCACGTGTGGCACCTCGGATGCCTTGATAATGAAATCTTTCATGCTATACTTAGCGAAAGGAGCATCAAACTTCAAAGAATCCTGTTCGGGATGAACGGATACAAATGCAGGCTGTTCAAAAGCCAAATCCTTCGATTTCATGTCATCTTTTGCGAGTTCAAGTTCTTGTCGATCCATAAACCAAACAAATCTATCCATGAAACATTTGTATTGATTAATAGGGAAATCAAAGTATGTACCGTATCCGTTTGAGAGAAAACGGGCTTCCATGGTTTCGAAATTAATATCGGCGCTAACATTTTTACTAAAAAATGAAAAATCCTCTAAATCAGAAAAATCTTTTGCAGATAAGGAGAAATCACAAGTATCTGCCTGTATTTCATGATGTTTAAACACAAACCTATTGGAAACAATAACACATGTAAAAAAGTCAATTTTACCGTTACCAAACAACTCTTGCCTGTTTAAGGTAAAAGTTCCATCAAACTTCACCTCTTTAAACATATTAATCTTTTCTTTCTTCTTCGTAACCGACATAAAATCCGCTACTGGCTCATAGCGCAAGTAAATGTCCGTTGCTTCAACGTTGGGATATTGGGGCTCACCAGCCATTTCATTGTTTTTAAAACTAGTTGTAGAATGCGCAACAGTTGAATCCGGCATAATAATGAACTCCTGTGAAACGGTAGTCGATTCTATATATTTCAAGTTACCATCACATGTTAGCCCCTTGTTACTCATTCTTATTCGACCAGTAGTGTTTGCCTTCCCATCATACAAAGGCAAACCTTCTTCGGGTGTATCTGTTATTAAACCTAAAGAATAATCAGGCATTAATACCAAATTCTGTTTTATGTCAGGTAATACACCTTTCGAAACAAAGGTTCCTTTAAGAGATAAATTCTCTGTTTTAAAATCATTCAAGCTATCAATTGAAAACGTATCTAGTTCAAAATAAAACTTGTCTCGTGTATAAACACCTCTTTGGATTTTCTTTTTGTCATAATATGTATAAGAATTCTTACTACTTATAAATATGGGATACTGACCAAGCGTATCTATCCTCCCCGATTTATTATCATGCCGGTCAATTAAGAGCTCTCCACTCATATCGGAAATTACTGTCCTAACTTTTACCAATGGTTTTTTTCCTTTCTTGTTTTGCTTAAAGCTTGGTACTCTCAGAACAAGAGAATCAATTATTGGCATTTCCAATTTGAATTCATCATATATAAATGAATAGGTTTTTCCAAAATAATCGAATCGAGGTAATCTAACTAATCCTGCAAAATCAAAGTCTCTATTCTGGTGCATCGTTATTTTCTTTCCTCTTGGGAAAATCAATACACTCTGGGAATCACTCAATGCTATTGGCATTACCCCATTTAAATTAAGGTCGAAATTTAACAAATTGATACTTGCATTATTCTTACCCTTTATTACTGAGCCTATTTGCATCACATCAAAATCTATCTTCCCTGCTCTTGCATGCACATAATCAGTTACTTTTTGCTTTACGTATAAGTAATCTCTTTTGGTATCGAATTGCACGAACCCTTGAAACGAGAGATTCATGAGCTGAGCTCTAACTTCTGTTCGATCCATTCTAAGAAAATCTACATAATTCTGAACGGGAAAATCCGTAACACCTTCTTTCTGGCAAAATTTCATAAGACGATACAATGGATTCACATCCTGAATACCTTGTATTTTATAGTATATCGACTCTTTGTAGTAATTGGCCGATTCAAATTTCGCGGGGAATGTGGTGGCCGATTCTAGCATATTAAAGTCAATTTTCGGCTCATCTAAATGCCAAAAAACGTTGTCGCAATGTATATCCAACTTATGAAAGGAATCATAAAAAGGCGTTCGTGAAATCCCTTCTAATGATCTATACAATGTTACTTTATTATCCTTTTTAAGGTATTTAAAAGTTAGTCCAGGATGATATATGGAGTCATTCCCATGATAAAAAGAGATTGAAGCCAAGTTAGATGTAAGTTTATCTTGTCGAATAATAAATGCCTTAGCAGCCACCTTCAGGAAAAGCTCATCTTCTCTACTAAATAATATTAGTGCATCCTCCTTTTTAGACCCAGATCCAATAAATTTTGAGCCGTGCATTGAAAAACCACCATCATAATCTATATCGCCAATTATATTATCGATTTTCAAACGTTTACTAAACGAATCAAATTTGGGATAAACCGCTCTCTCTGTTGTTATATTAGGTAATATTTTCTCTACAAAACTTCCCAATAGAGGTTCATCAAAATACTTCTTATGGAAAAATGCAATCGTATCTATCTCATATTTAGGAGTCTTTACTCGAATATATAGCCATACACCTATCCATAAACTCTCTCTGGGTCGAATCCACCACGATACCATTTAATTTCTCCACCTCTTCCAACAAACTGACCCTTTAAAGGATAATATATCCCATCGGTATTGTATATCACACTACTATCGCCCTTCGAATAACAGATCAATTTCAAAGTATCAAAAACAATACTAGGCTCATCAATCATCTCATAATGGAAGTTCTTTGGAAACGCCTTCCAATGAATAAATTTCGATTGATATATCGTATTATCTTTTATAATACTTGCTCCAATCTTAAGCATAGTAGCACCTCGGTATTTATTATGCTTCTTTGTTAGAAGCTCTTCCATAATAAGGTGCCATTGCCCAAAATCATCAATACCTCCGCTATAATTAGATAAGTAATGCCTCGTAATTATTAAATAATTCTCGATATCCGGAAATGCTTTCATCCTCTTTTTAAGCATTTTATCGGATGTAACGAATATTTTCTTTCTCCACTCAGGCGTTATTTGTGGTGAATTCCAGAAAAGCAGATAATCTTTTTCAAATTCCTTAGCTCTCTTTTTATCAATCATTTCCATCAAGCCCATGAGCTCTTCAAAATATTTTCCTTGCGTATGGGTGAAGTTTCTCAGCGTTTTTCCCTGAATCTGACCTTGTACATTTAAAGCACCCAGAAAAAAAGATAGCAGAATTGCTAAATAGAATACGTAGTAATGTTTCTTCATAAGTACAAGGAGGAATCTATATCCTCGCAATCAATCCATTTAAGGATTACACAGAACAACTTTCAATTATCCCCATGAAATCTTCGCTTTGTAACGATGCCCCTCCTATAAGGCCACCATCAATGTCTAATTTCGCAAAAAGCTCGCCAGAGTTAGATGGTTTACAGCTGCCTCCATATAATATCGAAAGATTACTCGCAAAATCAACTCCATATTTAGA
>JABSPR010000427.1 GCA_013214975.1 Flavobacteriales bacterium | reverse complement strand
TTTAGGAGTTGAAGCGCAGAACGATTTTGCTTTAGGCACCACAATTATTCCAATTGGCGTTAATTATTCCGACCCGCATCATCACTATAATGACCTTTTAATTAATGTTGGTGAGCCAATAAAAGTCTCGGATTATAAAGAGACATTTCTGGAAAATGAAAGAAAGGCAGCAACCGAACTTACTAATACTATAAAGGAAAGACTCGAAGAGAATACAATTGTAATTGAGGATGAAAATATGGATGAGTTGGTAGAAAATATAGAGAAGATTTACAGGAGCAAACTGCGAGAAGATTCAGAAGGAGATATGCCATCGGCGCTCCATAATTTCCAGTTGAGTAAGGCCATAGTTGAGGCCGTTACTTTTTTTAAGAAGAATGATCCGGATAGGGTAATTCACTTCAAGCTAAAATTAACACCTACTTAAATAAATTATCTGATCTTAATTTAAGAGACAGGCAGGTTAGAGGAGACGAGAAAGTTAATGTGTCCTTTTCAATATTATATTTGATAGTTCTTCTTCCCATTTTTTTACTAGGAGCTTTATTGAATTATCCGGCTTTTAAAGTTACCGGTCAGATTTCTAAAAAGTTTGTGAATCGAGGAGATTTCAGAGGATCCCTTCAATTAGCAACCGGTCTTTTGGTTTTCCTTCTTTTCTATTCTATTTCTGGAATATTGGCTTTTGCTTTGTATGGAAAATGGATGTTGATGTTAACCGTTTTGTTGTCTTATCCTTCCGGTTTGTTTTCTCTAAAATATGCAGTTCGCTTCTATCGATTAAAGAGTAATTGGAAGTTTATAAAAATTTTTACGAGAGATGCAGAAGGTATTTCGGAGCTGTCGAAACTAAGGGAAGAGATTATTGAAGAATTAGAAAAAGGGAAGGCCACTTATGTTGAAAATCAATCTAAAGATTCCAATTCTCTTTAAAAATGGAGATGCTGTAATTGTTGGTGCTAACTATAATTCCTTCTGTGTTGATTCTGCCGATACTCGATTTCATTTTTACAACGTTACTCTACCTGTAGGACTTCATAAGATATTTTCGGATAAGCTTACCGCCGATTTTATAACACTAAATAGATTCAATACAGACTTTACGAATGTGGATAAAGGCCATTTTCAATATGGACTGATTTCTACTTTCAGTTTGAAGAAATCGGAAACATTCAAATATAAATTTGGCTTGTATTATAATTACGAAAAGTTTGGATTGTTCTTAGTTCCTTTAATCGGTATGGATTGGAAGGTGAACAAAAAGCTACAGATTCTAGGAGTCTTACCACGTGAAGTAACGGTGCTTTTTAAAGCGCATAAAAAGTTAACTCTGGGGGCGTTATTCAATGGCCAGATTACTTCTTATGCAATGTCAACCGAAAATGGTGGAGGCTATGTGCAGCGTTCTAAAAACGATTTAGGCGTATTTGTAGATGTCTATCTAACAAAATCGATGGTAATACAAGTGGGAGGAGGTTACTTGATTGGAACGAACTACAAGACATATGCAAAAGGAGATAAAATGGATTGGGCCATGAGTTTCATGAAATTTGGTGACGATAGAAAAGTAATCGATAAGATATCAGGTGATGGTGCATATTTTAAAGTTAAATTGCTCTATCGATTCGACTTAACAAATGTCAAATAATACAAGTACATGAAAGATCCAGCAGTTATAGGTTTTTATCTAAATGTAGCCATCGCCATTATCATGGTCGGTATGGGATTGTCACTCACAATAAAGGATTTCATTCGAATGAAAGACAATCCGAAATCAATATTAATAGGGTTAACGAATCAGTTGATTTTATTACCCATTCTTGGTTTGTCTCTGGTTTATATTCTTGGAATGAAAGAAGAGTATGCAGTTGGCTTAATGCTTATTGCAGCTTGCCCTGGAGGGGCTACATCTAATCTAATTAGCAATTTGGCCAAAGGAGATATAGGCCTTTCCGTGTCTTTAACCGCTTTTTCAAGTTTAATAACTGTCTTTACAATTCCGTTAATTGTGAACTTTAGTCTAGGTTATTTTATGCAATCACAAGGAGATATAAGCTTGCCTTTTCTTCCGACTTTTTTGAAAATGATATTAATCGTTGTGATTCCAGTTTCTATAGGAATGCTTGTAAGGAGCAAGAAAGAAAGCTTCGCAAATAAAATGGAGAATCCAGTTAAGATAATCTCGGCTGTTTTTATGGCATTAATAATAGTAGGAGCTGTTTTAGCCAACAAGGACAAACTCGCAGTAGCACTTCCTATTGTTGGTCCTGGTGTAATAGGCTTAAACGTATTGTGCATGCTCTTAGGCCTCTTTAGCGGTAAGTTATTCCAATTAAACCTGAGACAGAGAGTGTCTATATCTATAGAATCAGGAATTCAAAATGCAACATTAGCGATGGCTGTTGGTACAATGGGGGCATTAATAGCATATCCTGAAATAATTTTAGGGCCTGCTATTTACGGTGTACTAATGTTCTTTACTGGTGGAATTGCAGCAACCATATATGCGAAGTTGGTAAATCGGGAAAGTGAAGATATTGGCGAAACAGTTTAAATTTCGCCAATATTAATTTTCATGAACCAAACTTAGTTTTTACGAAGTTTCCCATATTTAAAGTTCTTCCCTTTTATTCCAAATGTGATAATATCGGACTTTTTATTTTCTTGGTAATTAATTTACAGATGGCTTTAAAATTGGTTTTAGTTTAATACATTAAGTATATTCTAAATTCTGGTTTTTAAGACCTGGGCTTTTTATTGCATATTCTGAAATATTTCTAGGTGGCTAAATATTGCGTGCTTATGTTCTTAATTAATGAGTTACCGCAACAGATTATGCTCTATTTAAAAAAAACAGAGAAGCGAATTAAATTCGCTCTAGTTCAATAAGCGCTTTTAAACATCTTTTAGATTTCTCTATATTTGAGGTCGTAAATAAAAACATGAGAGTATTACTTCTATCTGTTATACTAATTTTC
>JABSPR010000426.1 GCA_013214975.1 Flavobacteriales bacterium | reverse complement strand
TAGCACAATGTGTTCCCGGGCTTGATCCGGGATCTTTTTCTAAAGTAAGTCGGTAGATTAACCTTCCTCTGATGTCACTTCGAGTGAATTTCGTTTTTCGAAATTAGTATCGAGAAGAATCGTTGATATAATAGTCTTGCTATAGAATCAATACCTCAGCTGATTCAAGAAGTTCTAGTCTAAGAGATGTGCTTAAAATCGACCTAAAGGGCTTTTCTTACTGTGATAAAACCACACCCAATGTTGTTTCACCTTGCTTGTTGGTGATAGCCATTGTGTTGTGTCCAGTAATAGTCGTCGTTTTGTATATGTGGTTTAGATAAGTGTCCATTGCTAATATATCAACGGAATCTTGAGCCGAACGAGCAGTGTCTGCTTCACTTCCCCAGGCAGGATCCTTTTCATACATTCTATTGAATAATGCTAAGTCAGCCGTGTTCATTAATGTCCAGTTAGTATCACCATTATATACATCTACGATATCGTTAGGTATTTCTGCTGTTGCGTAAAAGAAATAGTCATTTCTGCTTAAATCTTTAAAAAGAACCTTTCCTGTATAATCGGTTGTATCGTGATGTCCGTATTGAGCAGGTTCCGTACCTGGAGAGGTAGTAGCGCCACATTTCAGGTATACATCAGCTTGTTTTACTAAGATAGAATCGAGTCCGTTAATTCGGTACACAGCAACAAGAATTTGCGCTTTTCCTTTATCACAATCTTCGCACGAAGAGATTAATGACATGATAATAGCGCAGCACGCTAGTGTCCATTTAAAACCTATTTTATTCGTTAAATTTCTCATAATGACCCAAGTTTTGAATGTTAAAGATACAATAAAATGATACTATTTAACCAAGTCGAAATCCCATTGTATCATTCTGTGTTAACATAATTTAACTCAGTCGTTAATAAAATGAATTAATGCTCGCCCTTGAAGCACTCTAGTTTGATTAGTTGTTTTATATTTGCCGTTCCAAAAACCGGATAAGAACAAAAATGCAGAATAAATCAGCAATTAAAATATTTACATTCCTCTTTATAGCGGTATGTGTTTACCATTTGTCTTTTACATGGGTGGTAAGTAAAGTAGAGAACGAAGCGAAAGAGTTAAGTAATGGTGATGCTTTAGTAGAGGCTAATTATTTAGACTCAATGAAAACAGAGGCGGTATATCCACTTCTAGGTTACACGTATGGTGAGTGTAAAACCAAAGAAATTAATTTAGGTCTCGACTTAAAAGGTGGTATGAATGTTACTTTAGAAGTATCTGTAATAGATATTTTGAAAGCTCTTTCAAACAATAGCGCTGACGCTACTTTTAATACAGCACTGAATGATGCAACTGAGCTGCAAAAGCAAAGTAATCAAGATTATATTGTTCTTTTTCAACAAGCTTTTGAGAAGATTGATGCGGGTGCAAAATTAGCATCGCCTTCTATTTTCGGTACGCGTGAGATGCAAGGAAGAATCAAGTATGAGAGTACGAATGATGAGGTGATTGATATCTTGCAGCATGAAGTAGATGCAGCTATCAATAGATCTTTCTTAGTATTAAGAACTCGGATTGATAAGTTTGGTGTTTCACAACCAAATATTCAACGTCTTGGAACTTCTGGTAGAATTCAAATTGAATTACCTGGTGTAAAAGATCCAGAAAGGGTAAGAAAGTTATTGCAAGGTACTGCCGAACTTGAGTTCTGGGAAACATATAGTAATCAAGAGATATATCCTTTTTTGGCCAAGGCTAATCAGGAGCTGGTAAACATCAACACTGCTGATGGAGTATTGGATTCTACTGCTACGGTTGAGGTTGAAGATTCTGTAATTACAGAGGAAGTAGTAGTTGATTTACTTGATGTATCTGATTCTACAGAAATTGATTCTTCTGATTCAGGATTGTCATTAATTGATGAGATTGAGGAAGGAGAGAATGTTTCAGATGATAAAAGTTTGAGCTCTGCAGAAAGCGAAAAACAAAATCCTTTGTTCTTTAGGTTATATCCAAGTATTACCCAGAATGAGCAAGGGCAACAGGTATTGGCTTCTGGGCCAGCTGTTGGTACTTCTCTAATAAAGGATACAGCTAAAGTTAATGCGATGTTAAGTCAGCCTAGAGTTAAAGCATTGTTTCCTCCAAGAATGAAATTCTTATGGAGCGTTAAGCCTATCGACGAAGCAGGAAGAACGCTTAGGTTATTTGCAATAAAGGTTGCGGATAGAGAAGGTAAAGCTCCACTGGGCGGTGATGTGATTAAAAATGCACGTCAGCAATACAGCCAAAACAGTGCTAGTTCAGAAATTAGAATGGTTATGACTCCAGAGGGAGCTAAAATCTGGAAAAGACTTACTGCAGATAATGTAAATAGTAGTATAGCAATCGTGCTAGATAACTATGTGTATTCTGCGCCGAATGTATTAGGTGAGATACCAAATGGAATTTCTTCAATTACTGGTGATTTTACTTTGCAAGAGGCGGATGACCTTGCAAACGTTTTAGAAGCAGGTAAACTACCGGCTCCAGCTAAAGTTGTAGAAGAAGCGATTGTTGGACCATCATTAGGAAAGAAAGCAATTAGAGATGGGCTGAGTTCTTTTGTTATTGCTCTGCTTGTAGTTCTGGTTTATATGATTTTCTATTACGGAAAAGCAGGCTTAGTTGCTAATGTTGCTCTTTTTGCAAATATCTTCTTCTTGTTAGGTGTTCTGTCGTCTGTTACCGCCGTTCTTACGTTGGCAGGTATTGCCGGTATCGTACTTACGATCGGTATGTCGGTTGATGCGAATGTGCTTATATATGAAAGAATTCGTGAAGAATTAACTGCTGGAAAGGGAATACATTTAGCTGTTTCTGATGGGTATAGTAAAGCGTACTCTTCGATTATTGATGCGAATGTTACTACGTTATTAACCGGTGTGATACTTTACATATTTGGTTCAGGTCCGATTCAAGGTTTTGCCTTTACACTGATAGTAGGTATTATGACTTCATTGTTTGCAGCAATATTTATCTCTAGAATGATATTTACTTGGATGTTGGAAACAAACAAAGAGATTACATTCTCAACTAAGTTAACTGAGGGGTTATTTAAGAATGTTAATTTTTCTTTCATCGGGAAAAGAAAAATGTTCTATGCTCTTTCAAGCGTTGTTATCATTTTAGGAGTGGGTTCATTTATTACAAGAAACTTTGATTACGGAGTTGATTTCAGTGGAGGTCGTTCTTATGTTGTAAAGTTTGAAAACAATGTAGAAAGCGAGAACGTTAGTGCTGCTCTGAAAGGGGATTTGGAAAGTGCTCCACAAGTAAAAACTTTTGGTTCTGATGATCAAATGAAGATTACAACCAAATATTTAATTAATAGCGTAGATCTTGATGTTGAAAATCAAGTAAAGGCTAAACTGGAAGCAGGTTTGCAAACGCTTGGCAATGGTTATGAGATATTAAGCTCTCAAAAAGTTGGGCCAACAATCGCGGATGATATCAAGGAGAAAGCAGTATGGTCAATCTCATTCTCGCTAATAATTATATTCTTATATATCTACTTCCGTTTTGGATTTGAATGGAGATTGGGTTTAGGTGCGTTAATCGCAATATTTCATGATGTATTGGTAGTATTGTCTTGTTTCTCTCTATTGCACGGTATTATGCCGTTTACAATGGAAATAGATCAAGCGTTTATCGCAGCTATACTTACTGTTGTTGGTTATTCAATTAACGATACGGTAGTTGTATTTGATAGAATTAGAGAATACTTGGAGATTCATAGAAAGAAACCATTAGCTGAGTTAATTGATAGCGCATTGAACGATACTTTAAGTAGAACATTTAATACTTCGATTACGATTTTTGTGGTGTTATTGGCTATCTTCTTGTTTGGAGGTGAGGTGATAAAAGGATTCTCTTTCGCACTTCTTATAGGTGTGGTAGTTGGAACTTACTCTTCGCTTTGTATAGCGACGCCAGCTTATTTTGAACTATCAAAGAGTAAATCATAATATTTGATTTAATTTGCGAGTATGCAATACTTGTTCTTTAGCTTCGGAGGAGGCGAAATATTTGTAATCTTAATTATCATTCTGATGCTTTTTGGATCCAAGAAGATTCCTGAATTGGCAAGAGGGATTGGTAAAGGCATTCGCGAGGTTAAAGATGCAACCAATGATATTCAACGAGAAATAACAAAAGGAGTTGAGGATAAGGACAATAATAAAAGCTGATTCTCAATTCTTATCTAAGTAAGTCTATGGATTATTTAATGTTAATTGCTGGACTTGCATTACTCGTAGCAAGCGGTGAATTTCTAGTAAAAGGGGCTGTTTTCTTAGCTAAGAAAATGAAGGTTTCTTCTTTGGTAATTGGGATGACTGTTGTGTCGTTCGGAACCTCAGCGCCGGAATTGTTGGTTAGTATACAAGCGGCTTTCTCAGGTCATGCTGATATATGTATCAGTAATATCATAGGTTCTAATATTGCAAACCTTGCGTTGGTGTTAGGGTTAACTGCGATTGTGTTTCCAATTAAAGTAGATAAGAATTCTGTTCGATCAGACTGGCCAATGATGATGGCTGCAACTCTATTGTTTTATTACTTCTTTTTTGATGGAGTCTTGTCTCACGTGGAGGGTTGTATCTTCGTTGCTTTACTTGTAACTATGATTACTTGGTTGATTGTTAAATCGAGAAAGGAGCAAAGGGAAAAGGGTGAAAGTATTGAAAAGGTAGCGGATGAAAAGGGGGGGAGTCTTGCTAAGAATGTTGGGTATTTACTCGCTGCATGTATTGGGTTGTACTATGGTGCCGAGTGGTTAGTGGAAGGTGCAGTGAATATTGCGAGAAACTTAGAAGTAAGCGAAAGAATTATAGGATTGACCATTGTTTCTTTTGGAACAAGCTTGCCAGAATTAGTTACCTCGTTAATTGCAGCCTTTAAAAGAGAGACGGATATTTCTATAGGTAACCTTATAGGGTCTAATATTTTCAACATCTTGGCTATTCTTGGGATTACATCTATTCTTCAGGAAATCGTAATCTCTTTAGATAAATTCATATTCGATATTTTCTGGATGCTTGGTATATCGATTTTGGTATTCCCTTTAATCTTACATAAAATGAATCTGGGTAGGGCGAAAGGCGCTATCCTATTCTTGGTTTACTGTGCATATCTGTATTCAGTAGTTTCTTGAAAATCATTTATTTTTTTTAATAGCCCGAAAAGCAAGGGGTGTTTTGGTTAAAACTATGTTTTTTCAACAATGCGTTGAAAAAACAGGGGGTGCCATCGTGATAAAGTAGCTCTTAGAAAAGATTTAATATTTCAATTGGTATCTTTGGGTCGGATAATTCATAGTTATATAATCTTTTAAAAAATATATTATGTCGTCATTAAGATTTCAAGCCTTGCAGGATATTTTAGATAGAGAGCCTCTTATGAAAGAAGAGGAAAGTATGTCGAGAGCAGAACTTTTTGGAACAAATGTCTTTAATCGATCGGCTATGAAAAAGAATCTGTCTTCAGATATCTTTAAAAAAGTAATCGAAGCTATAGAAGGAGGAAGAAGATTAGATAGAAGTATTGCTGGTCAAGTTGCTACGGGAATGAGAACTTGGGCGATGGCAAAAGGAGCAACCCATTATACGCACTGGTTTCAACCTTTAACGGGACTAACAGCAGAAAAGCATGATGCCTTTTTTGAAACAACATCTGATGGTGAAGCGATTGATCATTTTGGTGGAGCACAACTTTCACAACAAGAGCCTGATGCTTCTAGTTTTCCGAATGGAGGAATAAGAAATACATTCGAGGCACGTGGGTATACAGCTTGGGATCCAACATCTCCAGCATTTGTAATGGGAAGTACGCTTTGTATTCCTACGGTTTTTGTTGCTTATACTGGCGAAGCATTGGATTATAAAACACCATTATTGAAAACGATTACTGCCATAGATAAGGCAGCAACAGATGTTTGTCAATACTTTGATAAAAAGGTTACTAAAGTGATAACGACCTTGGGATGGGAGCAAGAATATTTCTTGGTGGATTATGCATTGGTAAATGCTCGCCCTGATTTGATTCTTACGGGTAGAACATTGTTTGGTCATCTGTCTTCAAAAGGGCAGCAGTTAGACGATCATTATTTCGGATCAATTCCTGAACGAGCCAAGGCTTTTATGGAAGAATTTGAATTTGAATCAATCAAATTGGGTATACCAGTTAAAACTCGTCATAATGAAGTAGCACCAAATCAATTTGAGTGCGCACCAATTTTCGAAGAATTAAATCTTGCTGTAGATCACAATCAATTAGTGATGGACGTAATGGAAAAAGTAGCCAGAAAACACAAGTTCAAAGCGCTGTTACATGAGAAGCCTTTTGCTAACGTAAATGGTTCAGGAAAGCATAATAACTGGTCTTTAGCTACTAATCTTGGAGATAACTTATTGAGTCCTGGAAATACACCGAAAAGCAATATCCGGTTTCTTACATTCTTTGTGAATACGATAAAGGCTGTTCATGAATACAATGATCTAATTCGAGCATCGATCGCAAGTGCAGGGAATGATCACAGGTTAGGAGCGAATGAGGCACCTCCTGCTATTATTTCTGTATTTATAGGAACAGAACTATCTGCGGTATTAGATGTTGTTGAAAAGAGAGTAACTGGAGATAAAATGAATACAGATGATAAAACTGATTTAAAACTAGATATCGGCAAAATCCCAAGTATTCTATTAGATAATACGGATAGAAACAGAACTTCGCCTTTTGCATTTACTGGAAATAAATTTGAGTTACGGGCTGTAGGTTCGCAAGCAAACTGTTCTTCGTCAATGATAGTGTTGAATACAATTGTTGCTAAGCAATTGCAAGAATTTAAAAAATCTGTAGATGGTCATATTGCGAAAGGGGTAAAGAAAGACGAAGCGGTATTTAAAATATTGAAGAAATATATTGTAGAGTCTAAATCTATTCGATTTGAGGGTAACGGATATGGTGATGAATGGGAAAAAGAAGCAAAGAAAAGAGGCTTGTCTAATATCAAAACTACGCCACATGCCCTAGATGTATTCATTTTGGATAAAACTAAGAAGCTATTTAAAGACTTAGATATATTGTCAGGCGTTGAGCTAGACGCTCGTCATGAAATAGAATTAGAAAACTATAAGCTTAAAATCCAGATAGAATCTAGAATGATCGGCGACTTGGCATTAAATCAGATTATCCCCACTGCAATTGAATACCAAAACACATTAGTATCTAATGTTAATGGTTTGAAAAACATCATGGGTAGTAAGTTTAAAAAGACTGCCGGTAGTCAGCTAAATACTATAGAAATGATTTCTGAGCATATTACAGGGATAGAAAAGAATGTAAGTTTAATGGTAGATGCTCGAAGAAAGTTGAATAAAATAGATGACGGAGCAAAGTCTGCAAGAGGATACTGTGAAAAGGTAGTTCCATTTTTTGACGCTATTAGAAGGGATGTAGATAAGCTGGAAATCATAGTAGATGATAAGATTTGGCCACTACCTAAATACCGTGAAATGCTATTTACAAAATAGTATTTTCTGAGTCGCGGATTGGAAATTCAATTTTCAATCAGAGTTACTTCCATTTTATTTTGCTCAATAGGACTATTGAATTAGCAGATTTTGGGTT
>JABSPR010000425.1 GCA_013214975.1 Flavobacteriales bacterium | reverse complement strand
GGTTTGAAGGTGGTCCTATTGGCAATTCCCCAATTAAGGCCGATTCGTGTGCGCCTACCGGATTGAAGTACCTCAATAAAATGCAACTCCCATCTACATTTCTAAAATAATCTTTACAGATATCCTCACAGATTAATTTGGTATTTGCATATGGAGATTCTGCCGGTTCAGTAGGTGTTTGTTCATTTACAGGTATCTGCAATGGCTCACCGTATACACTACATGAAGATGAAAATACTAAACGCCGAACATCTAGTTTTTCAAATACAGTTAATAAATTAAGTAGTGAGTTTAGATTATTCTTATAATATTTAATTGGTTCTTCTACTGATTCTCCAACTGCTTTGTAAGCAGCAAAATGGATTGTAGCCTTTATGTCCTTATTGTTGTTAATCAATTCGTCGAGCTTTGAAGCATCGCAAATATCAAATATTTCACAATCTGGTTTTACAGAAGAAATCTCCTTAATCGCCTCTAATGTCTCTTTGTGCGAGTTCGAAAGATCATCTATTATAACAACTTCAAATCCATTTTCGATCAACTCAACGACAGTATGTGAGCCAATGTAACCTAAACCCCCTGTAACTAAAACCTTGTCTGCCAACTTTTAAAGATTGATTAAATTCTACAAACTCCAATATTCGATATCCTCGGTTCTACCAGAATATATTCCCTTTAAATCCGCTAGTACTCCTTTAGGAGTTAAGATTGACTTAAAGTACTTAGCATCGAAACCCAAATAATCCTTATGATTAACTGCAACGATAACGGCATCATAATCTACACCTAGTTTATCAACTAAGTGGAAACCATATTCTTTATTTAAATCGTCAGAAGACGCATATGGATCATGCACTTCTACATTCGCAGAGAACGATTTTAATTCACTGATTATATCGGCAACTTTTGAATTTCTAATATCACTCACATTTTCTTTAAATGTGGCACCCATCACCAATATTTTTGCTTCTGATATATTTCTGTCTGCAGCAATTACCTTCTTTACAATCTGTTTTGCAATATAAAATCCCATAGAGTCGTTCACATATCTACCTGAAGTTATTACCCGAGAATGGTACCCATATCCTTCTGCTCTATAAGTGAGATAATAAGGATCTACTCCTATGCAATGTCCGCCAACTAAACCAGGCTTGAAGTTCAAAAAGTTCCATTTAGTGCCTGCAGCTTCAAGAACATCATATGTGTTTATCTTCATCTTATTAAAGATAATTGACAACTCATTTATTAAGGCAATATTAACATCGCGCTGGGTGTTCTCAATAATCTTGGCGGCTTCAGCAACCATAATAGAAGGTGCTCTATGAACACCTGCCTGAACAACAATTTCGTAAACTTTAGCTATTTCATCTAATGACTCTTGATCGCAACCTGACACGACCTTTATTACATTATTTATTGTGTGTTCCTTATCTCCGGGATTAATTCTTTCGGGAGAATAACCAACTTTAAAATCAGAACCAAATTTTAATCCAGATACCTTTTCAACAACAGGTATACAATCCTCCTCAGTACAACCCGGGTAAACAGTAGATTCAAATACAACATAATCTCCTTTCGAGATAACTTTACCCACCGTATCTGAAGCGCTTAATAGAATATCCAGAACAGGCATCTTTCTATTATCTATTGGGGTTGGAACGGCTATTACAAAAAAGCTCGCCTCTTTAATATCCTCAATAGAACTAGTAAACTGAATATCTCGACCCTCGAAATCAGAAGCTTCTAACTCTTCACTTGGGTCAATATTATTCTTCATTTGGTTAACTCTCGCCTCATTAATATCGAAACCGATAACAGATAAAGTTTTAGCGAATTCTAATGCAATTGGCAGACCAACATAACCCAAGCCAATTATACATAATTTTGCCTCTTTGGCAACTAACTTATCGTACATCTTACTTTTATTTTAATTGATAGATTCTTTCTATAATATCAACAACTTTCAACCCTTCCAAAGAATTTGTTGCAATTGATTTCCTTCCCTTTAGTGTATCTATTACATTTTGAATAACATAATTATGATTTGCTGCAGACCCTTGATATCCACCATAGTTATTTGAAGGATTTCCTTCAGCCAATTCCGGCATAGTGTAATCCTTTATATGACAATAATCAACCTTATTCATATACTGGCCACCTAATCTAACTGTGCCATTACTTCCAATAATAGTAATACTACTTTCAAAATTTGTATCCCAGATAGATGTAGAATAGTTAAGACTACCCATTCCTTCTTCTAAAAAATCGAAATTAATTACACCAGTATCTTCAAAATCAATAATCCCTTCATGGGAACAGTTATTGAACTTTCCTTGGATATTTTCTATATCGCCGAAGAGCCAGTACATTAAATCTATAAAATGTGAAAACTGAGTAAACAATGTCCCTCCATCCATATCAGCTCGTCCTTTCCAACCATCCTTTTTATAGTATCGATCGTCTCTATTCCAATAGCAGTTTAGTTGAACAAGAAATATTTCGCCAAGAAGTTTATTCTCAATTACATCCTTTATCCATACCGATGGAGGCGAATATCTATTTTGCATTACACAGAAAACTTGTTTTGAGAGATTTAACCCTTTAGAAATAATCTTCTCACAATTCAATTTCTTCAATGCCATTGGCTTTTCGCAAACAATATGCTTTTTACCTTCTAAAGCGTCCATCGCATTCTCGGCATGCAACCCATTTGGCGTACAGATATTAACAACATCAAAATCTTTCCCCGAATTCAACATGTTCTCAAGTGAATCGTAAATAGGCAAATCATCATCATCTATCCCACATTCCTCACGGGTTCGAATATCTGCTCCAGCAACCAATTCTGCTTCGGGGTGTCTTCTTATCATTTCCATATGACGTTTACCAATATGCCCACAACCTAGAACAGCAAATTTTATTTTCTCTTCACTCATTAGTTACTATTTTATTTTACTCACCAAACCATTTTTGATCTGATACTTCTCTTTACTTTCTTCACATGTAGATCTACCCTCTTCATCAAAAATTAGTTTTGATCCAAATTCACTCATCCATCCAATTTGTTTTGCTGGATTACCCACTACCATTGCATATGGTGCAATCTCTTTGGTAACCACAGCACCTGCTCCGATAAAGGAAAATTTCCCTATATCATGTCCACATACAATAGTAGCATTAGCACCTATTGACGCACCTGTTCCTACCCTTGTAGTCATATATTCTCCTCTTCGATTTACAGCGCTTCTTGGATTAATTACGTTTGTAAATACCATCGATGGACCTAAAAATACATCGTCTTCACAAACAACACCTGTATAGATCGAAACATTATTCTGAATCTTAACATTTCGTCCTAAAATTACTCTCGGAGAGATAACAACATTTTGGCCTACATTACAATTCTCGCCTAGCACGGCATCACTCATAATATGACTAAAATGCCATATTTTAACCCCTTTCGATATTTTCGCCCCTTCGTCTATTACGGCTGTTTCGTGCGCAAAAAAGTCTTCCATTACTTTGTATACTTTTCAAACGTGTTATGCTCCTTTTTATATAGCTCCTCCTTGGATAAAGAGATGAAATATTCGTACGTCTTTTTCAAGCCCTGTTCTCTACCAACTTTTGGCTCCCAGCCCAATATCTCTTTTGCCAATTCAATGTCTGGTTTACGTTGCATTGGATCATCAACAGGTAAGTCTCGGTGTACAACTGGTCTGTTTTTACCGGTTAAACGATTTATTTCTTCCGCAAATTGACTGATTGTTATCTCATCAGGATTCCCAATATTAACGGGTTCTTTATAATCGCTATTGAGTAATCGAACTATTCCCTCAACAAGATCGTCTACATAACAAAATGACCTTGTTTGTGACCCATCTCCAAAAACAGTCATATCCTCTCCTCTTAACGCTTGGCCGATAAATGCAGGTAATACACGTCC
>JABSPR010000424.1 GCA_013214975.1 Flavobacteriales bacterium | reverse complement strand
TATTAAAGTACAGAATAGCTCCAATTGGTGTAAAGAGCGATTGGAATGATGGATTGCGAACCGCCGTATACGAGAACCGTACGTACGGTGGTGTGAGAGGTGCACTCCGCTCAATTTTGGGCGGAGCCGCCTACTCGATTAGCAACATGTTTATTGTTAATTAGGTTTTGACTTAATACTAAGATTTTGTCCATTTCTCAACTCTCTGTCTTGTAAAAGATAATATGCTTCCTTACTAGATATCACTTCTATGGAATAAACTCTCGAAGAACCAGCTATATAGTATTCGGACTGTGTGAAATTATCTTGTACTATTCTATTATAGAATGATTCAATCTCTGTCAATACATCATTTGTATATGTGAAGGTAGAATCAGTTTTTTGAGTTTGTGGTTTAAGGCACTGTAATCCACCCCAATCGCCCTTAAGGGATTTAAAAGGTTTGTCTATTTCCGAATAATACTTATTGAGTTTAATATTATTTGTTCTCAAAAACCTGTTAGCCTCTTTTTTTAAGTATTTGTAATCTCCTTTATAATCCCCTGATCTTTCAAACATATATTCATCGGCATAGCTTGATATAAAGCGCATTTCAATAAGGTTCATTTCCTTTATTTCAAATTCTTTGATTTTACTTGATTGAATTACACCATGACTTCTTATACCTTCAGACACTTTAATTATATCTCCATTATTTAGTTTCTTAGGAAATTCTCTTGCTTTAATTGGGTTTGAATCAACGACTTTAAAGTGATATGATTCTATAGAAGGTGTTTTGTTTTTATTGCTTTTTGTGGTGATTTCCAAAGTGTTTGAGTCAATGATACTTCCAGTATTAGTTATCCTGATTTTGTTAAAGTTGATATTGAATTTTATCGAATCACTGGAAGCCTTCCACGAGCCCATAGTTTGATATTTCGTTTTTTTTATCATTGACTCTTTGGTAAACGATAAAAACAAACCTTCATAATTATAATTAGCATATACAAATGTGGAGGAAATAACGGTTTTATCTTTATAAAATCTAAGTAGATATAACAGTGAATCCGTTCCAACGGAATCAGTTACTGGATCGGAAACATATATTCCATTGAATTGAATTTTAGAATCAGAATCTAATTGCGAGTAACCCTGAAAATTCAGTAAAACGAACAGTATTATTAGCGACTTAGTTTTCATTTTTATATTTGCTAACGTTTAGTATATGGAAAGTAGGGCAGTAGAAAGCAATAAACTTTCAGGTTTGCTCTGAACCAAATCGTTGTATTTTGTTTTTAATTTATTCA
The DNA here is from genome assembly GCA_013214975.1 of Flavobacteriales bacterium. Taxonomy (NCBI): domain Bacteria; kingdom Pseudomonadati; phylum Bacteroidota; class Flavobacteriia; order Flavobacteriales; species Flavobacteriales bacterium. The sequence continues at coordinate 230 of JABSPR010000424.1, read as the reverse complement.
TTCTTAAAAGCCAAATCAACGATTTGGCGGTATTTTTAAATAGCACTGAACTTTCGTAAACCACCGAACGCCCTATTTGCTATATACCTTGTGTGTGCCCAGCATGGGCATCTTTAATCTACTTGAAAGTAGGTTATTAATTTAGAGGGTGCAAGTCCCTTATGGGCGAGGGTCGTGCCTCGAACCATTAGTAAGTCGCAAGCTGGTTTGTCGTGAGACATGCAGTGAAG
>JABSPR010000423.1 GCA_013214975.1 Flavobacteriales bacterium | reverse complement strand
ATAAGAATTGATTTAATATTGGAAATAATGTTTCATTAATAAGTGTGGTTTTGCCACTACCTGAGACTCCTGTAACGCAAATTAGTTTGCCTAATGGGAATTCTACATCAATATTTTTTAAGTTATTACCACTAGCACCTTGAATAATTAAACTTTTGCCTGACCCTTCTCTTCTTGATAGGGGTATTTCAATTTTTTTAATATTCTGAAGATACTCGGAAGTAATGGATCCTTTTCTGAGAAATTGGTCTTGGTTTCCTTCTGCAACAATATATCCTCCATTACTGCCAGCTTTTGGACCAATATCCACTACGTAATCTGCAGATAGTATCATGTCTTTATCGTGCTCAACAACAATAACTGAATTTCCAACATCTCTTAGCTTTTTAAGTGACTCGATTAATCTGCCATTATCCCTTTGGTGCAAACCGATGCTTGGTTCGTCTAATATGTATAATACATTAACAAGTTGAGAGCCAATTTGTGTTGCAAGTCTGATACGTTGAGCCTCGCCACCAGATAATGTTCTTGAACTGCGATTAAGTTGTAAGTAGTTGAGTCCTACATCTAGAATGAATCTGACTCTGTTTCTAATTTCTTTTAAGACCTCAACAGCAATTTTATTTTGTCTTTTATCGAGACGGTCTTCGATATTATTTAACCATTGGGATAGGTCACCTAAATCCATTCCGGCTACATCTGCAATGCTTTTTCCGTCGATAAAAAAATGGAGAGACTCTTTGTTTAGTCTTGCTCCTTGGCAATCTGGACAATCTATTTTATTCATGAAGCCATCCATCCATTTTTTCATGCTGGAAGATTTGACATTTTCTTTATGTCTTGCTATGAAACTTATTATTCCTTCAAAATTTAGTGTGAAACTTCTTCCTTCGAAATTCAAATCTTCCTTTACCATAAATACTTCATCCGATCCATGAAGAAGTACATTCAAAGCGTTTACGGAAATATCTTTTAATGGTGTTTCTAAATTAAAATCATATTTAGCACCAACAGCTTCTATTTGCTTAAAAATCCAACTGTTTTTGTATTTGCCAACTGGCGATATTCCTCCTTCTTTAATGGAGAGATTATTATCAGGAATGATTTTTTCCTGATCTATTTCGGAAATTTCTCCAAGTCCATTGCATTTAGGGCATGCGCCATATGGTGTATTGAATGAAAAGAGGTTTGGTGCAGGTTCTTTATAAGAAATACCTGTTGTTGGGCACATTAAGTATTTACTGTAAAATTGTATTTTATTAGATCCAACATCAAGTATGCTAACAATACCACTAGCTAAGTTTATTGCTAGTTGAATAGAGTCTGAAACCCTTTTGAAATTAGATTCTTCTAAAATAAGGCGATCCACCACGATTTCGATATCGTGTATTTTAAATCGATCTAATTGCATGTTGTGAGTCATCTCCATGACTTCTCCATCAACACGTACTTTTAAAAACCCTTGTTTGAGGATCTTCTGGAATAGATCGCGGTAATGTCCTTTTCTTCCCTTAACAACGGCTGCAAGAATTAGGATTTCTTTTGCTTTGTACTTGTCTATTATAAGTTCATGAATATGCTTTTCGCTGTACTGGAGCATTTTTTCTCCGGTATTATAAGAATGTGCTATGCCTGCCCGGGCAAAAAGAAGTCGGAAAAAATCATAGATTTCTGTAATTGTACCTACAGTAGAACGTGGGTTTTTGTTAACGGACTTTTGTTCGATTGAGATTACTGGTGATAGACCTGATATTTTATCTACATCCGGACGTTCTAATTTATTCAAAAATTGCCTAGCATAGGATGAAAAGGTTTCTATATACCTTCTTTGCCCTTCGGCATATATCGTATCGAATGCCAATGAAGACTTGCCACTTCCACTTAACCCGGTGAATACCACAAGTTGGTTTCGTGGTATTTTTAAATCGATATTCTTTAAGTTGTGCGTTCTCGCGCCAATAACTTCTAAATATTGAGTTTCATTTGTTACCTCGAATTTCATTTTCGACGACTGTATTATTACTTGTACTTATAGGGAGTCCTTGGACAATGTGTCCATTTGAATGGCCTTAATTGATGATGAATCAGTTAAGTTAGAATCAGCTGTGCTAATTTCTTCAATATCAAGAGGTGTGCAAAATTCAGCTTTGTTCTTAGGTATTTTAATATGATATGTTTTTCCATTCGATACCGTAAGTGTAGATTTTCTTAGCCAAGGGTTGAAAGTTCTAATGACTTTGTATGAAACTCCTTGGCTGTGAGCAAAGTCAACTAGCTGCACCGTAGAATCAATGTCTACGGTATAAGTCTCAATAGGATTGTATAAATCCTTATCTCTTAATTGATAACCATGTTCTATTTGATTCTTATAAATTCTTTTCATTGCTATTAAGCGATACACATACCGGCCTGTTTCAACGTTTAAAAGCAAATCATAATAATTATCTACATCTTGGAATTCCATATTGGTGTTTAAATTCCTCATTCCGATATTATAGGAGGCTGCTGATAGCGTCCAGTTTTTATATTTTTTATATGATCTGTTTAAATAATCACAGGCCAGTTGAGTGGCTTTTTCTAGATGGTATCTTTCGTCTACTTCACTTCTAATTTCTAATCCTCCTCCTTTTCCTGTTGATTCCATAATTTGCCAAAATCCACTTGCTTTTGCAGGAGATACAACATGCTCAAATCCGCTTTCGATCATAGGCAAATATTTAAAATCTAAAGGAATACCATTCTTCTTAAGAATAGGTTCAATTACAGGAAACCATCTAGCTGTTTTCTTTAATAATAACACAGATTTAGATTGCCAGTATGTGTTAACGAGTAGTTCCTTGTCTAATTTTTCTTGTACATCTTTTCGATGCATTGGTACCATTTCACCTGCGAAAGTTATATTGTGAGGTGGTGGAATTGCGAAGATTTTATAGCTCTCATTAAAGTCCTTTAGATAGTTTTCATCTTCGGTTGTATTTGAAATTGAAAAGATAAAAAGATTGTAAATAATTAGCGAGCTGGTAACGGTGGCAGCTATATAAATCAAGTTTTTATTCATAGCTGAGAGGAGGTTTTGTCAATCTTTATGTTTGTATTTCGTTGCATAATATAATAACCCAAATATAGCCATGATATAGCTTGAAAACAGAATTATAAAGTTAGTATTCCAAGTTTTTACATAATTAATAAAGAAAACGCTCATCATCAGGGAAATAAGAGTTAATCCAGTAAACGCTAAAGCAATTTGTCGATCGGTCATGCCTAAATAATGAAGGAAATGTGTTGTGTGGTCTCGTCCTCCGACAAAAGGAGATTGTTTTCGAAGTAAGCGATTAATGATTACTGTAATCGTATCTGTTAGAGGAATAATAAAAATTAATAATGTCGACAAGATTTGTTTTGATATTATTTTGTTCCCTTCAATATCTTCTCCATTCCAGAAATAAGTAATTCCAATAAAAGCAAGTAGTAAACCAAGGAATTGACTTCCCGTATCTCCCATATGCATTTTGGATGGATGCCAATTAAAAAACAAAAAGCCTATTAGAGATGCCAAAACACCAATTAACATTAACAGATAGATACTCGAATAATCTTCTTTTAGTAGGATTATAGATATTGCTGCTAGAATAATTACGGCACTAACACTAGAAGTTATTGCATCCATATTATCTAACATATTTATTGAGTTCATCATGCCAATAACCCAAATAACAGTAACGATATTATTCAACATGTCACTTGAAAAGAGATGGATCGATGTATTTGTTATTAGTAGAATAATACCACAACTAATTTGAATGAAGAGCTTTAGTAATGGCTTGGTGTTGTACGCATCATCAGCTAGCCCCATAAGGAACGCCAAAGTTGTAGTAAATAGGAGTCCAATAAATTGAATATCGCGTATGTAAGATCCGTGGCTCGTAAAAATGGAATAACATGCAATAGAGAACAGAAAGCTAATAAAGAATGCAATCCCGCCAAATGCGGGCTTAGATTGCGGATCCCACCTAATTACTGTGTTATTGGTATTGCGAATTCCAAGTGTTTTTGCAAATTTCAGAAAAATTCCATTTATAAGGGCAGAAAATATAACACTGCAAAAAAAGAAACAGAAGTATATTAGGAATAGGAAGTTTGAATTATAAAATAAATTGTCCACGATTGTTTGTGTAATTGAGCAATTTAAAAAGGACTTTCAAAATTAGAAAAACGGGGTAAGAGCTCGTCTTTATCCGATAGTTCCGGAGATTTTATCCCCCAATCTATCCCAATATCAGGATCGTTCCAAATAATTCCTCCCTCAGATTCTTTATCATATAATCCTGTACACTTATAGGCAAAAATAGTTTCGTTTTCAAGCACAGAAAATCCATGTGCGAACCCTGGTGGT
>JABSPR010000422.1 GCA_013214975.1 Flavobacteriales bacterium | reverse complement strand
TTAGCTGCAATATCTAAACCTAATGAAAAGGCCACTTTGTCTTTTAAGTGATAAGAGGCTGTTGCGTATAGTTGAGCTGATGCGTCCATACACCATCTCTTTTCTCTCCTTCTTCCCAGCCAGAATTAACTTGTTTCTCGGTGTACGAAAAAAGAAAGCCTAAAGAAAACCAATCGAACTTTTTATCATAAAACCCACCAATATGAAAACCCATCCCAGGAGATCGATTTTCAAAAAGCGCAATTGGTAACCCAACGTCGACGTCGTCTATAAAACCAGAAGCAGTAAATCCTCCTTTAAAACCCAAACGATTCTGTACCTCTGCAAATGACTGAGATGAACCTAAAAGAAGTAGAGATGCGATGACTAAAAAACGAAACATGCCTATTTAAATAGTGAGATATTCAACAACTTCTCTTTCAAAAACAAACTAGGCTTTTCAATAAAATTCCAAGACAAATAAGCTAAAACAAATACTATAATGCTAGATATAATAGTATTACCAACTGGCGTTTGATCAGGTAATAAAACGGCCACTAATTGTTGTACAGGCCAGGCATATATATAAATACCATACGAAATATCACCTAGTTTTTTATCAATACTTATATAAGTGGTACGGTAAATAAGGAAGAAAATTAAATAAACAATTGAAATCGGAAAAACATATAAAAACCAATCTTGACCAAAAGAAAAAGCCACCAGAACTAACGATAGAATTGCTAATCTTAGATCCAATAATACTTTATCTCTATTTACATAAAAAAACACACCAATTAAAAAATACATCGCAGGCCTAGAAAATTTCTCACGCAAAGACACAAATGGAAGATCCATAAAATGATAATACCCAAATACTAATAAACCTCCTACAATTATATTTGAAATGTTTTTATGTTTAAAAACCCCAAACAAGCTAACAACAGCTAAAAGCACATAACATCTAACCTCAACAGGCAGCGACCAAAGCGAGCCATTGATCGCGGTGTTTGGAGAATCCTGAAATACCCCAGGTAATTCCCATTGCACATTATAATACAAGGTCATGTTTTTTAAGTAGACAAAGGTTTTCGAATCTGCAAGATAATCGGTTACCGAAAGACTTGTGAGCAAAGGTCCCATTACAAATACAGAAAGCAATACACAGACAATTAGACCTGGAAATATTCTAAGAACTCGTGAAATCGTATAATTAACGATACCACGATTTACTATACTAGCACATACCAAAAAACCACTAATGGCAAAAAAACCATCGACAGCTATGGCCCCAACCCAGGTAGATCCTTGAAAAATTGCATTCAACGGGTCCTTAAACCCCTCTAGTTTTTGGATCACGAAACTATGGCCATACAATACCAGCCAAGCAAGTACTATTCTTACAATTGTAAAGTTGTTCTTCCGACTTCCGTCAAAATCACCCAAATAATATAACTTATCACTCAAACCTATCTAATTAGATAATATTTAAACTTCAAATTGTCACGTCAGCAACAACACCAAAACTATATATAATTCGAATACAAATTATCTTCAACATTCAATTCTATTCGACCATATAAAAAAGAAATTATTATGTTCGAGTTTCGGTTTCATTTTCTCCATTCGGATGTAACAAGCTGCGTTATCATTTTTTAGCATTTTGCAAAAAAATTATAAAATCGAAAACACTAAGAACAAACTCTCCCAACACAATTTTTCATAAAACCATGAAAACCAACTACAATTTCCGGTTCGGATTAAGCTCGTGAAAATTGTAATATTACTCACACCTTAAATATTAAAACGTGAAATACTCCCTACTCATCCTTATCGGTTCTCTCTTGTATTCATGTTCCAGTGAAACAAAACAAGAGTCTATTGCAAATGATTCGCCATTTATACCTGTCGAATCTAATTTTACAACTACCGATCTTCTTTTACCAGAGGGCTTCACTTATAAAATTTTATTTCAAGCGGAAGAAAACAAAGTTGTTCGAAAAGATGGTAAGCGATTTCCCGCAAAAGGTTCACACGACGTAAGCGTATTTATTCCGGATTCAGTCTCTCCCGAAACCAAAGGCATCTTATACATTGGCCATGAAGGAGGAAATGTTAGCGAGCTTGGCGACGGTGGTGGCGCCACGGTTGCAGACTTAGAACTCGTTAATGGATCGTGGGAAGTGACCAGTGATTTCCACAACGTAGACTTCTCAACTGTGGGTGGTACACTTTGGAATTGCGGAGGTAGCCTAACTACCAATGGAACAGTATTAACCTGCGAGGAAGTGTGCGAACCTGCAAACGAAACAATGTATTCTAGTCAAGATAAAAATAGAGATACTACCAGATTTAACAATCGACCACTTTGGCAAAACATGGGCTACATTGTGGAAGTTGACCCGGTGAATAAAGAGGCCATTACAAAACATTGGAAAATGGGACGCTTTGTGCATGAAGATGCGTTAACTACAGAAGACGGCAAAACTGTTTACTTAACGAACGATAACTATCCTGCTGTCTTCTTTAAATTCGAAACGGCTATTCCATTCGATTATTCAGATGGCACGTTGTACGCCTACCAGCAATCGAAAGATGGAGAATCGGGCACTTGGCTTACGATGCCTATGGATACTCTATCGTTACTCTTTGCTAATAAAACGGCTTTAGAATTAGGTGCGACTCGTTTTATCCGCCACGAATGGATCGAAGAAATTAATGACAAGTTCTATATCACAGAAACTGGAGCAGACCAAATCGACTGGAGTGATTATGAGAATAACGACCAAAGAGTAGCTAAACA
>JABSPR010000421.1 GCA_013214975.1 Flavobacteriales bacterium | reverse complement strand
GAAAGTTTATTGTCACGTATTGGAGTGATTACTTTAACTCCAGGAATAATAATTCCGAATATCATATCGAATCGAACCTGGTCGTTTCCTGCTCCAGTACTACCGTGCGCTACATATTCAGCTCCGATTTCTTTTGCATATTCTGCGATTGCCATTGCTTGGAAAGCGCGCTCGGCACTAACTGAAAGCGGATAAGTGTTGTTCTTTAATACATTTCCGAATATAAGATACTTAATACATTGCTTGTAATAGTCATTTGTTGCATCGATACACTTGTGTTCTGTTACACCAAGTTCAAACGCTTTCTTTTCAATGTCAACTAGCTCTTCGGGCGAAAATCCTCCAGTATTAACAATAACCGAATACACTTCAAACCCTTTCTCTCGCGATAAGTGAATGGCGCAATAAGTAGTGTCTAATCCACCGCTAAAAGCCAATACTAATTTTTCTTTACTCATGATTTCTTTAAAAAATTTTCTTTTTCATCCGCCCAAGATTTCTCCCCAGCATTTTCCTTTTCTGCTTTCTTTGCCTTGGCTTTCTTTTTCTTTTCAGCTTTTGGATCGAAAAGCATTCCTGTACACAAACAATGTTTTCGTTCTGTTCTTGTAAGAATATCGAAGTTAACGCAGCTTTGGCAACCTTTCCAAAAAGACTCATCTTCGGTTAATTCCGAAAAAGTAACTGGACGATATCCTAAATCCGAATTGATTTTCATCACCGGCAAACTTGTCGTAAGGCCAAACATTTTCGCTTCAGGGAATTTCTTCCGCGAAAGCTCGAATGCTCTATTCTTTACTTTTCTTGCCAAACCTAATCCTTGGTAATTAGGTGATATTATTAAACCAGAATTTACTGCATATTTACCGTGTTGCCATGTTTCTATGTAGCAGAAACCAGCTAGGTCACCTTCTTCTCCAATTGCGATTACCGCTTTGCCTTCACTCATCTTCTCCTGAATATACTTTGGTGAACGTTTGGCGATGCCGGTACCTCGCTTTAGAGCAGCAGTCTCAATCAAATCACAAATTTCCTGTGCTTTGTCTAAGTGCTCTTTGCTTGCTACCTCTATTTTGAATTCCATTTTTAAACCTTTTGTATTAGTTCATCTATTGATAGAACTTTAATAATAATAATGTTTGTATTGCACTGACATTGGGCATACCGCGTAGGTAAACCATAAGAATTAGACCCTAGCGGGCCTCCTACCAAAAGGTCTCCTTGCTGCAGAAGCAGAAGGGGTGAAAATAGAATATGTAGTTTCTTTTGTCATAAGAGGCTCCAAAAATAAGAAATACGAGCGAAAATTGCAAAAAGTCTGATTTCCTATTAATAGTCCATTGTTCATAATTGTAAAACGAACGAGCCGCAGGGGTTATCTATTCACTTAAATTCGTCACACTAATTATTTGAAATGAAAAGCTACCTACCCTTTATATTGATACTGAGCTTAACCACTCAGTTATTCGCACAAGATTCTTTACATACTGCAAAATGGACGAATGGTAAATTGAAGTTCCAAGGAACAATGTTCAATGACAGTTTGAAGAAAGGTGTTTGGAAAACTTGGTTCGAGAATGGCGCACTTAGAGATTCTGGAAATTACATCAACAATAAGAAAGATGGTAATTGGGTTACTTGGCATCGAAATGGTCGGTTAAATTCTGAGGGTAAATATGTTGATCACAAGGAAGAAGGGCCTTGGAAATGGTACTTTGATAATGGTCAACCAGATATGGAAGGTGAGTTTGAAAATGGTGATCAGGTTGGAGATTGGACTTTTTGGAAATCAACAGGTGCTAAAGAATATGTAGGTCATTATTCTAATAATTTACGGGATAAGACTTGGACATGGTATTTTGAAGATGGTGCAAAAGATACGGAAGGAACTTATTTGAACGATTCGATGGATGGGGAATGGAAGTACTGGTACAAGAATGGGGAATTAGAAAGTACAGGACTATTTATAAGAGATAGAAGAGAAGGTGAATGGAAGTTTTGGTATGAAGACGGAAGTAAGTGGATTATCGGTTCGTATTCTGTTGGGCTAAAAGATGGTCGCTGGGATTATTGGTATTCAAATGGGGAAAAATTCCAAGAGGGAGAATTTAAAGAAGATAAAGAAGAGGGGCTTTGGTTGTCATGGTATAATAACGGGGTTAAAAAGGATGAGGGCTATTTTAAGGCTGCCGTGATGGATGGACAATGGAAAGGTTGGTTTGGAAACGAAAAGCCTAAATATGAAGGCGTTAGACTGGCTGGTTTTAAAGAAGGGAAATGGCAGTATTGGTACAGAGATGGGAAGTTGAATAGTGAGGGTACTTATAAAAAGGAAATCAAAGAAGGTACTTGGACAATCTACCGAACGAATGGAAAAGTAGAGAACACAGGTGATTTCAAGGAAGGTAAAATGATTGGGAAGTGGAGTTATTACTTTGAGCGAGGAAATATCTTTAGGGAGCAGAATTATGTAGATGGTATTCCAGATGGTAAATCTGTAGAGTACCATGAGTTTGGTGGAATTAGAACAGAAGCATATTATGAGAAGAACTCACCCTCTGGAATTTGGAGTTATTACAACGATAAGGGTGAATTAGATTACAAAGCTAAATACCAAGACGGCAAGCTCAAGAAGAGGATTGAGTAGTCTGTTTATAACTCAAACATAACATTTGATTATCTGGTAAGCTTTTTCTATCTTTGTCGCTGGTAAATACGAAAGAGGAAAGAGGGGACTGAGTCCCCTCTTTTCGTAAACAAGGTTTACAAGTTGGAATTAATAGCAGTACAAAAGGTAATAGAGGATAAAATAGGTTCGTCAGATAAGTTTCTGGTAGACCTTACCTTGAATGCTACGAGTAAGAAAATCCAAGTGCTAATAGATGGTGATCAAGGTGTATCTATTGATGATTGTGTTGCACTGAGTAGAGAAATTAGAGACACTTTTGAAGAGGCTCTAGACGATTATAACCTGGAAGTATCATCTGCTGGAATTGGATATCCTCTTACACATGTGAGACAATATCTAAAGAATACGGGTAAAATGCTCGAGATAATAACATCTGAGGATGAAAAGCTAATAGGCGAAGTTGTATCTGTAGATATAGAAAACGGTATTGTGCTCAAAGTTGGAGTAAAAAAAGGAAGTAAGAATAAAAGTAAAACAGAGGAAGAAGAGGTAGAGTTGCCTTATTTTAAAATAAAATCGGCCAAAGTAATTTTGTCGTTTAAATAAATCAATTATGGAAAGTATCAGTTTGGTAGAGTCGTTTTCTGAGTTTAAGGAACTCAAAAATATAGATAGAGAAACGGCTGTAAGTATCTTGGAAGAGGTGTTTAGAGGAATGCTTGAAAGAAAATATGGTTCCGAAGAGAATTTCGATGTTATCGTGAATACCGAAAAAGGTGATTTAGAACTTTGGTGGAACAGGACGATTGTAAAAGATGGTGAAGTAGAAGATGAAAATTCTGAAATCGCTTATTCTGAAGCTATATTAATTGAGCCTGATTTTGAAATTGGTGAAGAAGTATCTGAAGAAGTTCATCTAGCAGATTTTGGCAGAAGAGCAATTTTATCACTTCGTCAGAATCTTGTTGCTAAAATTCTAGAATTAGAAAAGGGAAATATTTTCGAAAAGTATACTGCTAGAATCGGTGATATTGTAACTGGTGAAGTTTATCAGATATGGAAGAAAGAGACTTTAATATTAGACGACGATGGGAATGAATTGATTCTTCCAAAAACAGAACAAATTCCTTTCGATTACTTTAAAAAAGGAGATACCGTTAGAGCCGTTGTGTTAGGAGTAGAAATGAGAAACAACAATCCGTTGATAATCTTATCGAGAGCATCTCCTTCGTTCTTAGCGAAATTATTTGAACAAGAAATCCCAGAAGTATTTGACGGATTAATCACAATTAAGAATATTGTAAGAGAGCCAGGACAACGTGCTAAGGTTGCTGTTGAATCATATGATGATCGAATTGATCCAGTTGGTTCTTGTGTAGGAATGAAAGGTTCTAGAATTCACGGAATAGTTAGAGAGTTGAAGAATGAGAATATCGATGTTATCAACTTTACAACGAATGATCAATTATATATTACTAGATCTTTAAGTCCTGCTAAAATTTCTTCTATCAAATTAGATGAGGAGAATGCTAAAGCAGAGGTTTTCTTGAAGCCAGATCAAGTGTCTCTTGCTATTGGTAAAGGTGGATATAATATTAAATTGGCTGGTAAATTAACTGGATATGAGATTGATGTATTTAGGGAAGCAGCTGAGGGAGATGAAGATGTAGATCTAGAAGAATTCTCTGATGAAATCGATGCTTGGATTCTGGATGAGCTTAAGAATATCGGATGTGACACAGCAAGAAGCGTACTAGAATTGACTAAAGAAGATTTAGAGAAAAGAACGGATCTTGAAGAATCTACTATTGATGAAGTAGTTAAGATTTTAAGAAGCGAATTCGAGTAATTAGAATTCAGAAGAGAGGGTTAGAAGTAAGTATAAGTAAACATTGTAGAGGGTGAAGCCAAAAAGATTAAGTAAAGTAGCGAAAGAGCTGAACGTAGGTATTGCCACTGTGGTTGAGTTTTTAGCCGAGTGCGATATAGTAATTGAGGCAAAACCTAATACGAAGATTCCTGAAGAGGGATATATTGTTCTGCTCAAGAAATATGCTCCGCATGAACTGGTTGCACAAGAAGAAGAGGCTAGGGATACGTTATCTTTTAATTCTATTGAAGAGGATGTAATTGAAGCAGCGGATGAGCCAGAGGAGATATTTATTAAGGATACTAGTGCTAGTATTGCTGTAGAAGAAACTATTGAAGAAGAACCAGTAGTTGAGGAAGTACAGGCGGTTGAAGAAGAAACAGTAGTTGAAGAAGAAACAGTAGTTGAAGAAGAGACAGTGGTTGAAGAGTCTGTAGTTGAAGAAGAGTCTGTAGTTGAAGAAGAAGTTATTGCGGATGAGCCTATTGCCGAAGAAGAAGTTGCAAAGGAAGAAGAAGTGCCTGTTTCAGAAGTTGTAAAGGAAGAGGTAAAAGAGGAAGTTATTGCTGAAGAAGCAGTAAAGGAGGAAGCTCCTAAAGAGGATAGAACAGGGGTGATTAAAGCTTCTATGCCAATTAGCGCTACTCCAAAGATTGTTGGAAAGATAGATATAAGCAAAATTGACTCGAGAACGAGACCGGTAAAAAAGGACAGGAAGAAAGAAGAGGAAGCTAAGAAACAACCAATAGCATCTTCCGCATCTTATGATTCCGATAAGAACAAAAAGAAAAAAAGAAAAAGAATCTTCTCTAGTGATAAAGGGAATGATAATGACCGAAAAGGAAAAAGCGATAAACCAGGAACAACAGAAGCTCCGGTTGTTGATATTCAAAAGCAAATTCAAGCAACTTTAGCTAGAATTGGTGGAAAAGGTAAGTCTAAATCGTCGAAATATAGAAGAGAAAAAAGAGCTGCAATTAGTGAAAGAATCCAAGAAGATGCAGATCAGTTAGAGGCAGATAAAACACTTCTAAAGGTAACGGAGTTCGTTACGGCACAAGAGTTAGCGACGATGATGAATGTTGAGGTAAATGAGGTGATTTCTTCATGTATCTCGCTTGGGTTATTTGTTTCTATTAATCAGAGATTGGATGCGGAGACTTTAAGTATTGTTGCTGAAGAGTTTGGATTTGATACAGAATTTGTAAGTGCAGAAGTTCAGGAAGCAATTGTTTTGGATGATGACAAAGAGGAAGATTTAAAAGATCGACCAGCCATTATTACTGTAATGGGACATGTTGATCATGGTAAAACTTCTCTTCTTGATTATATTAGACAAACAAATGTAACTGCAGGTGAATCAGGTGGTATTACACAGCATATTGGTGCATACCATGTTGAATTGAAAGATGGTAAAATACTAACATTCTTAGATACACCGGGTCACGAAGCGTTTACGGCGATGAGGGCAAGGGGTGCTTCTATAACGGATGTTGTAATAATCGTGGTTGCTGCAGATGATGATGTAATGCCTCAAACTAAAGAAGCAATAAATCATGCGCAAGCTGCAGGTGTACCAATGGTATTTGCTATCAATAAAGTAGATAGAGAAGGTGCAAATCCGGATAAAATCAAGGAGCAACTTTCCGCAATGGATATTTTGGTAGAAGATTGGGGTGGGAAATTCCAAAGTCATAATATTTCTGCTAAAACAGGAGAGGGTATAGATGATCTTTTGGAAAAAGTTTTATTGGAGGCAGAAATGCTGGAATTAAGAGCTAATCCAAATAAAAACGCGCTCGGAACTATTATTGAATCTACCCTAGATAAAGGAAAAGGATTTGTTACAACTTTATTAGTTGAATCAGGGACATTAAGAGTTGGGGATATTATTTTGGCTGGCCAATTCTCAGGAAAGGTTAAGGCAATGCATAATGAGCGAGGTGAAAAATTGAAAGAGATTTCGCCATCCATGCCAGTTTCAATTATTGGACTGAATGGAGCTGTTGCATCAGGAGATAAATTTAATGTCTTGGACGACGAGCGAGAGGCAAAAAGTATCGCATCAAAAAGACAACAACTTCAAAGAGAACAAGGTGTTAGAACGCAAAAGCACATTACTCTTGATGAGATTGGTAGAAGATTGGCTATCGGTGACTTTAAAGAATTGAATGTTATTGTAAAAGGTGATGTGGATGGTTCTGTTGAGGCGGTATCGGATTCATTATTAAAATTATCTAGAGAAAAGATACAAATTAATATTATTCACAAGTCGGTAGGTCAAATTATCGAATCGGATGTATTACTAGCTTCGGCTTCTGATGCCATCATTATTGGATTCCAAGTTCGTCCGTCAGTGAGTGCTAGAAAACTGGCTGATAAAGAAGGTATAGATATTAGATTTTATACAGTAATCTATGATGCGGTTGAAGAATTGGAAGCAGCAATGGAAGGCATGCTTGATCCGGAGATCGAGGAGAAAGTGGTATGTAATATTGAGATTAGAGAAGTATATAAGATAACTAAAGTTGGAACGATAGCAGGTTGTTATGTTCTAGATGGCAAGGTTACTAGAAATACCAAAATCAGAATTCTACGCCAAGGTGTAGTTGTGCATCAGGGAAAGTTATCAAGTCTTAAACGATTTAAGGACGATGTTAAGGAGGTAACACATGGGTATGAATGTGGTATTAGCATTGAGGGCTTTAATGATATTGAGGAGCTTGATATTGTGGAAGGTTATGAAGAGGTAGAAGTAAAGCAAAAACTTAAATAAGTTATCTGCTTTTCACATTTGTTATTAGGATTACATCTTTAACTATATAAGAAGCAGGAAAGTTAGGCTTGATTAAATTTAAAGCTTTCTGGGCATCTAATCGTTTCGAGAAATCACCTACACGTACTTTGTAATTGGGTTGCTCAAAGATTATATGTGCTTTTGTCTCAGGATAAAGTGACAAGAACTTAGATTTAGATTGATTGCTTTTTAAACGTACCGCTGACGAGGATATTTGTACTCTATAACCCGACGCTCTATTTTCTTTCTCAATGTTAAGTCGTATGTCCTTCTCTATAAGGTCATAGAGTCTTGAATCGTGAATAACCTCAACTTTGTCGGAGTCATTATTCATAAACACAACTTTATTAATACTTAATGTATCAAATTGAATTGTTTCCATTGGGTCTAACTCTTCGGTTTTTGTGCTATCGTCTGCAAAAGATGAGAGGCAAAATACTAGAGTTAAAGAAGATAGAATTAGAAGGGCTGATATCAATCTCATGTGGTAGGATTATATTCGACTTTATTGGTAATGTGAAAATAATAATAGTTGTTCGGTAAATATCTACTTTGTCTCTATCATTTTTTGGTATCAACCTGCTTTCTCATACATTTGTGCCGATTATTTACAAAGTGAAAAAGAAATAAAATGAAGATTAAGGCAAAAACTATTTTAGTTGTTACTATACTAATAATTAGTACAGTGTTAATTTCGAGCAATTCTCATGCCGAATTAGATGGGGAAAATCTATTCAAGCAAAATTGTGCTTCATGCCATAAAACGAATACCAAAAGATTAGTTGGTCCGGGACTACAGGGTTCAAGAGAAAGACAGGGCAATGAGTGGGTTATTAAATGGACGCAAAACTCAAAGGAACTTATTGCAAGTGGGGATATGTATGCGAATGAAGTTTACGAGCAATTTAACAAATCTGCAATGCCGCCTCAGAATTTAAAAGATGAAGAAATCATGGCAATATTTGATTACATAGATACAAAAGCTGTAACTCCATCTGTGAAAGAAGAAATAAAGGAAGAGAAAAAGGAAACAAATGAAGGGAGTAAAGAGGGAAGTTTGTATATGATGTATGGAATCGCAGGTTTAATGGTTGTGATAATATTAGGAGCAATTTTTATAATAGATTAACCACCGTAAACATTGGTGGTTCAGGATTGTATAAAAGCAAATGAGATAAGCAATACCTTATTTGCGGTAAATTCTTATGTAATTGTTTGTGTTAAACGATGAATCTTTTACATTTGCTTGCAAATAAAGTCTCCTGGTTATAGTGAATAATGAACAAAAAGGAGTAGTAACTTGATTATGAACAGAGTAGTGTCTGCAAGCTTCAATAAAGTATTAAAGTCGATTCTAGTACTTATACTTTTCCTAGCATTTGGTGTGTCTATTAGTATTGCCCAAGATTATGAAGGCGATGCAGAAAACGGCGCAAAAGTATTTAAAGGTAATTGTGCATCTTGTCACTTGCCTACAGATAAAAAGTTTACCGGTCCTGGACTAAAAGGGATTGAGGATAGACGTTCAAAAGAATGGATTATTAAATGGGTAAAGAATTCACAAGAGGTTATAGCTAGTGGAGACCCTTATGCTGTTAAATTATTTGCAGAATTTAATAGTAGCGTTATGCCATCTCAGGCAGTAACGGAAGAAGAAATTATAGATATCCTTGCTTTTGTAAACGCATACGTTCCTCCAAAGAAAGCAATTGTTGAAGTTGAAGAAACAGGTGCTTCTACTGATGAAGGTACTAGCACTGGGACTTACGGTTTGATTTTACTTGCTCTTGCAGCTTTAGGATTGATTTTATATGTAGCGAATTCTAAACTTCAAAGGTTTGTTTTAGAGAAACAAGGAAAAGATGCTCCTCGATTAGCATCTGTAGGTTCTCATTTCAAGGATTGGTCAGGAAGAAATAAAAGATTAGTTGGTCTTGTTGTGGTTCTTTTAATCTTCGGAGGTCTAAATGATGCTTTCGATAGAATGATGGATATTGGCGTATATACAGATTACGCTCCTGAACAACCGATTAATTACTCTCATAAAATTCATGCTGGAGATCTTAAGATTGAGTGTGTGTATTGTCACTTTGGTGCTGAGAAGGGAAAGACAGCGGGTATTCCTCCGGCTAATGTTTGTATGAATTGTCATAAAGCTGTTTCTGAAGGTACAACTACTGGGACTGCAGAAATTGCCAAAATATATGCAGCACTAGATATTACTGAAGATCCAATGGCGGCAGAATATGGTGAAAATAAAAAGCCTATTGAATGGGTGAGGGTGCACAATTTGCCAGATTTTGTTTACTTCAACCACTCACAGCATGTTGTTGTAGGTCAAGTGAAATGTCAAGAATGTCACGGACCGGTAGAGGAAATGGATGTCTTGAAACAAGAGTCTCCATTAACAATGGGATGGTGTATCGAATGTCACAGAACAAAAGATGTTAAGATGCAAGGCAATGGTTACTATGAGAAAATACACGCTGAGCTCAAAGAGAAATATAAGGATGAGCCTGGTAAAGTATTTACAGTTGAAAACATTGGCGGATTAGAATGTGCTAAGTGTCACTATTAATGATAGCCTAGAAAGAAATGAGTACTACAAAAACATATTGGAAAGGAATTGAAGAGCTTGATAAAGATGAGCAATTCGTAGCAGCTTCGCAAAAGGAGTTTGCACAAGAAATTCCTGTAGATGAATTCTTGAATGATTCAAAACTTTCTGAAGAAGGTACAACAAGAAGAGATTTTCTTAAATTTTTAGGATTTAGTGTTACAGCCGCTTCGTTAGCTGCCTGTGAGACGCCAGTAACTAAAACGATTCCATATTTAGTTAAACCGGAAGAAATTACTCCTGGTATTGCTAATTATTATGCTTCAACATTTTCTGATGGAAATGATTACTGTAGTATTTTAGTTAAGACAAGAGAAGGTCGACCAATTCATATTACTGGAAATAAGTTGTCAGGTGTTACGAAAGGTGGGGTAAGTGCTCGAGTAAATTCATCTGTTCTTTCGTTATATGATTCTGAAAGATTACAAGGGCCGTTAAGTAGTGGTGCTGAAAGTTCTTGGGATTCTGTTGATGGTGATATTTTAAAAAAATTGGCGGCAATAGCAGCTAAGGGTGGTTCTATTAGAATCTTATCTAATTCAATAACAAGTCCTTCTACTAAGAAAGTAATAGCTGGTTTTATAGAAAAGTATTCGGAAGAAAACGAGGAAGGTGTTGCTGGAGATGTACAACACATTACATACGATGATATTTCTGCATCAGGTATAATAAATGCGAATGTTGAGTCTTTTGGTGTTGCAGGTATTCCGGATTACAAATTTGATAAAGCGACTGCGATTGTAACAATTGGTGCTGACTTTATGTCCAATTGGTTAAGCTCTATACAGTATAATGTAGATTACGCTTCTACTAGAAATCCGGAAAGTGGATCGATGTCGAGTCTAATAGCTTTTGAAACAACCCTGTCTTTAACAGGAAGTAGTGCGGATACAAGGGTAGCTATTAAAGAATCAGAGCATGGTTCGGTTATAGTATCATTATATAATGCAGTAGCTAAGAAAATAGGAGGCTCAACGATAGCTGGCGGTACTGACCAATATGCTGAGTCAATAGAATTAGCTGCAGGTCGATTGGTTGCGTCAAAAGGAACTTCATTAGTAATAGCTGGTAGTAACAGTAAAAGTGTTCAAGTAGTAGTTAATGGTATTAACGAATTACTTGGGAATTATGGAACTACATTAGATATTGATGCTAACGTTACTATTAAACAAGGAGACGATACAAAAGTAGAGGCCTTGCTTAAGGAAATGGCTTCTGGTAAAGTAAATGCTCTTATTACATACGGAGTAAATCCAGTGTATACATTACCTGGTGCATCGGATGCAATTGCTAAAGTAGGCTTAAAAATTTCTCTAGCAGACAGGAATGATGAAACTGCATCAATTTGTGATTATGTATGTCCAGACAATCATTATTTAGAGTCTTGGAATGATGCAAGTCCTAAAAAAGGGGAGTATAGTCTTTGTCAACCTACTATCAGTCCATTATTTAAAACAAGACAAGCACAAGATTCGTTGTTAGCATGGAGTGGTAACAGTTCTACATATGAATCTTTCTTGATGGATAATTGGAAAGATTCTGTTCTAGGTACAGATGCTTCCATGGATGTTTGGAATGATTGTTTGAGAGATGGAGTTTATTCTACTACTAGTGGTGATATTGTTGATGAGGATGTTGAAATGCAAGAAGGAAAAACGGATGGTTTCTCTGGTGATCTTTCAGTGGCAGCAGCAAAAATAAAAGCTTCAAGTACTGGTGGAGCAGTTGAGTTGGTTATGTACCAAAAAGTTGGTATCGGTAACGGTAATCAGGCGAATAATCCTTGGTTACAAGAGTTACCAGATCCAATCTCGAAAATAGTTTGGGATAACTATATCACTATGGCGCCATCGGATATGACGGCGAATGGCTACGAACAAAAAATAGGAGAAGCAACACCAGCTGATTTGGTTAAACTAACGGTTGGAGGTAAATCAGTTGAATTGCCTGTTATTGTGCAGCCAGGACAGAAAGCAGGAACAGTTGGTTTAGCTTTAGGTTATGGTAGAACAAATGCTGGTAAGGCAGGAAATGGTGTAGGTGCAAATGCATTTGACTTCACTTCTTTTATTGATGGAAATATTACTTATTCAAACTTAGACGTAACAGTTACAGGAACAGGTAATAAATATGAAATTGCTTCTACACAAACTCATCATACATTGATGGGAAGAGATATGATCAAAGAGGCCTCGTTAGAAGATTTCATAAAAGATAATAAAGCAGGTAATCCGGATATAATGGTTACGGATTATGACGGTGTTAAAAAGAATCCATATAAAATTAACCTTTGGAATGATCACGATATCGAAAAAGGTCACAGATGGGGATTATCAATAGATTTAAGTACATGTAACGGATGTAGTGCTTGTGTTACTTCTTGTCATTCGGAAAACAACGTTCCAGTTGTTGGAAAAGATGAAGTAAGGAGAAGTAGAGACATGTCTTGGTTAAGAATAGATAGATATTATTCTTCGGATACCAAGAAGGATGATTTTGAAATAGGATTTATGGATAGAGCTGGATTGATGGAGATTCCTTCAGAAAATCCACAAGTTGCTTTTCAACCTTTAATGTGCCAACATTGTAATCACGCTCCTTGTGAAACTGTTTGTCCAGTTGCTGCTACAACCCATAGTAATGAGGGGCTGAATCAAATGGCTTATAACAGATGTGTAGGTACTAGATATTGTGCAAACAACTGTCCTTATAAAGTAAGAAGATTTAACTGGTTCAATTACAATGGAAACAGTGATTTCGCTACTAATCCTGCTCAAGATAGCTTGGCAAGAATGGTATTGAATCCAGATGTTGTAGTTCGTTCTAGAGGAGTAATGGAAAAGTGCTCGTTATGTGTTCAACGAATTCAAGGAGGAAAGTTAGTTGCTAAAAAGGCTGGGAGACCAGTTGAAGATGGTGACATGACTACTGCATGTGCTGAGGCTTGTCCTACAAATGCAATACAATTTGGAGACTTAAACAATAATGCTACCGCCGTAGCTAAGGATGCATCATCAGATAGGGGTTATGTTTTAATTGAAGAATTAGGCGTACAACCAAATATTTATTACAAGACCAAGGTTAGAAACAATGCATAAAGAAGCCGAAATACGAGAGCCGCTTATTCTAGGTGAAAAAACCTATGCCCAAATAACGGAAGATGTTTGTGCGCCAATTTTTGGTAGAGCAAATAAATACTGGTACATGGTGTTTTCACTGTGTGCTTTAGTAGCACTTTGGGGTGTAGGTTGTATAACATATACAATTGGTACTGGTATAGGTGCTTGGGGATTGAATAAGACTGTTGGTTGGGCATGGGATATCACGAACTTTGTTTGGTGGATTGGTATTGGACATGCTGGTACATTAATATCTGCTGTGTTATTATTGTTCCGTCAAAGATGGAGAATGGCGATTAATCGTTCTGCAGAAGCAATGACAATTTTTGCTGTAATGATGGCAGCATTGTTTCCAGGAATTCACATGGGACGTCCTTGGTTAGCATATTGGGTTTTCCCTATACCTAATCAATTCGGTTCGCTTTGGCCAAACTTTAATTCTCCTTTGCTTTGGGATGTATTTGCAATATCGACGTACTTCAGTGTATCGGTTGTATTCTGGTACATAGGATTAATTCCTGATTTCGCTACAATTAGAGATAAGGCTGTACGTCCTGTATATAAAAAGATTTATAGTATCCTTAGTTTTGGATGGTACGGAAATGCGAAGTCTTGGAATAGATTTGAAGAGGTTTCTTTAGTGCTTGCAGGAATGTCAACACCGCTTGTTTTCTCTGTTCACTCTATTGTGAGTATGGACTTTGCTACAGCCGTTATTCCTGGATGGCATACAACTATTTTTCCTCCTTACTTCGTACTGGGAGCTTTATTCTCTGGATTTGCGATGGTAATGACTTTGCTGATTGTTGTAAGAAAGGTATTAAGTTTAGAGGCATACATTAATGTTAGACACATTGAATACATGAATATTATTATCATGTTAACAGGGTCTTTAGTTGGTGTTGCGTATTTAACTGAGCTTTTTATTGCCTGGTATTCTGGTGTTGAGTATGAGCAGTATGCATTCTTGAACAGAGCAACCGGACCTTATTGGTGGGCATACTTCTGTATGATGACATGTAATGTTGTTACACCTCAGTTCTTATGGTTTAGAAAAATCAGAACGAATCTTACGATTTCTTTTATTCTTACAATATTCGTTAACATCGGTATGTGGTTTGAGAGATTTGTAATTATTGTTACTTCAATACACAGAGATTTCCTTCCTTCAAGCTGGACAATGTTTCACCCTACGTTTATTGACATAGGAATATTCATTGGTACAATTGGAATATTCTTTACGATCTTCTTATTGTTCAGTAGAGCGTTTCCTGTAATAGCATTTAATGAATTGAAATCGATCTTGAAGATGTCAGGTGAGTCATATAAAAATCAAAAGCATTAAAAGATGAGTAAGTCAATACATGCATTATATGATGATGAGCAGTTGCTAATGAAAGCAGCTAAAGAGCTTGTTGCAAAGGGAGTTCACGTTGCAGATGTTTTCTCTCCGTTTCCTATACACGGTTTAGATCCAATTATTGGAGTTAAGAAAACCAGGTTGGCGATTGTTTCATTCATGTTTGGATGTATGGGAACAACGTTAGCATTAGTTGGAATGTGGTATTTCATGGTTCATGATTGGCCAGGTATTAACGTTGGTGGTAAGCCAAATTTTCACCTATATGAGAATTTACCAGCGTTTATTCCGATTACGTTTGAGTTTACTATTCTTTGTGCATCGCACGGTATGGCAATGACTTATTTTTTAAGAAATTGGACGTTACCAGGTGTGGCTGCTATAAATCCAGATCCTAGAACTACAGATGACATGTTCTTAATGATCATTGAAGAATCTGGTTTTGGTGGAAACAGTAACGATGAAATTAAAGGAGTAATTAATGGTTCTGGTGTATTAGAATTAACAGAAAAGGACGGAGAATAAATGAGACTTTTATCTGAAAATATAAAAATGAGTAGCGCAATTAAAATATTGATTGGGTCTGCATTGTTGTTATTGGCGTCTTGTACTCCAAGTGATGAATTAAGTCCTGGTGTTGAGTATATGCCGGATATGTATAGATCTCCTAGCTATGAGACTTATTCAGTAAGTAACTTGGATGGTGATTCTATTAATGAAATGTCTGCAAGGTTACCGGTTAAAGGTACTGTTCCAAGAGGATACTACCCTTATTCTTATCCAAATACTACTGAAGGATATGAATTGGCGGGTGAAGAATTAACTAGTCCATTTGCGATGAATGCAGAGACAGTTGAAGAAGGTAAAGTCATATATGGTAAGTTCTGTATTCATTGTCATGGTGAGACTGGAGAAGGAGATGGAAGTGTAATTGCAAGTGGAAAATTCCCGGCTGTACCGCCAACTTATAGCGGAAAGTTGAAAGACTTACCTGAGGGAAAAATATTTCATTCTATTACTTACGGTAAAGGTATGATGGGATCTCATGCATCACAATTAGATAGAAATCAAAGATGGAAAATTATCCATTACGTTAAGACATTGCAAAATCCCGATTTGGAGGTTGCAGCTGTTGAAATAGATACAACTACAGTAGATGTAGAAGTAGCAGAAATTATAGAAGAAGTTATTGAAGAAGAAGTGGAAGAGAGCCACAAACACTAAGATTTTAAAAAAGTAAGACATGAATTACGTTGTAAGTAAGAAGGCTAAAATGACCAATATCATCTTTATGGTAATTGGAGCATTGTCTCTTATAATGGGTTTTCTTGCCGATGATCATCACGGTAATACCGTTTGGGCCAATATTTTAGTTAACGGATATTTCTTTTTTGGAATTTCTTTGTTAGCTACATTCTTTATGGCATTACAATATGTAACTGAATCTGGTTGGAGTATTGTTTTAAAAAGAGTATTCGAAGGTATTAGTGCTTATATGCCATATGGTGCGGTTGTGTTGGTAATAGTATTTATTGCAGCTAGTTTACATTGGAATCATATATATCATTGGATGGATGAGGCCGTAACAAATCATTATGTTATAGAATCTACTATTGGATCAGATCACCCAGAATATACACAAGAGGCTGTTGAAGGAGCAGTTGAAAACGAGCATTTCGATGAGATTATCTTTAATAAAACGGGTTATTTAAATACTGGATTTTGGTGGATTAGAACTGTCATTTATTTGAGTGTTTGGATATTCTTTGGTTGGTTCTTTAGAAAGCGATCGTTAGAGGAAGATGAAGTAGGAGGTGAAGCATGGTATTGGGGTAACCAGAAGTTTGGTGCAATTTTCTTAGTGTTCTTAGCCGTTACATCTTCAACTTCTGCATGGGATTGGATCATGTCTATAGATACGCATTGGTTTAGTACACTTTTTGGATGGTATGTGTTTGGCGGAAGCTGGATAGCAGCAATGGTAGTTATCATGTTGTTTACCATGCAACTTAAAGCACAAGGCTACCTCAATAAAGTAAATGAAAGTCACATTCATGATTTGGGTAAATGGGTATTTGCTTTAAGTATTTTCTGGAGTTATTTATGGTTCTGTCAATTAATGTTAATCTGGTATTCTGATATTCCAGAAGAGGTTACGTATTATGTGAATAGAATTCAAAATTACAATTGGATGTTCTTTGGAATGTTTATTATAAACTTCTTGTTCCCTTTAATCATTTTTATGTCTAGAGATACAAAAAGGAACTTCGACTTCTTATTGCCTGTTTTATGTATAATATTTGTAGGGCATTGGGCAGATACATATTTGTTGATTATGCCTGGTCTTATGAAAGACGGATGGAATGGAGTGCAAGTATTTGAATTAGGTATGTTCTTAGGTTTTATAGGATTCTTTAGATTCGTAGTATTAAAAGCTCTATCAAGTGCTTCACTAGAGGTTAAGAATAATGTTTACTTAGAAGAGAGTGAGCATCTTGATACATGATATTAAGAGATAGACATCTTTAATATATTATGAAAAGCCGAATGATCTTCGGCTTTTTCATTTCAACCAAGTCCGGTTTTAATTAACTTTGTTACCATGATTGAAGATCTAATACCAGATAGTTCACATTTTTCTCAGGAAGAAACGGATTATGAAAGAGCTTTACGGCCCAAATCCTTTGATGACTTTTCAGGGCAAGATGATCTTGTGGATAATCTAAAAGTTTTTGTGAAGGCAGCTACATTGAGAAACGAATCATTGGATCACGTTTTATTACACGGACCTCCTGGTTTAGGCAAAACAACTCTGGCTAATATAATCGCTGATGATCTCGGGGTAGGGATTAAAATAACCTCAGGACCCGTATTAGATAAGCCGAGTGACCTGGCTGGGTTATTAACGAATCTTGAGGAGAATGATGTTCTGTTTATTGACGAAATTCATCGCTTAAGTCCTGTTGTTGAGGAATTCCTTTATTCTGCAATGGAAGATTATCGAATTGATATAATGATAGATTCGGGTCCTAATGCTAGAACGGTTCAAATAGCTTTGAATCCATTTACCTTAATAGGTGCAACAACTCGATCAGGACTACTTACAGCTCCTTTACGTGCAAGGTTTAGTATTAACTTAAGATTGGAGTATTACAATGCTGATTTGTTATGTACGATTGTTAAAAGGTCGTCACAAATAATGGATGTTGATATTGGAAATCAAGCAGCAAATGAGATAGCTAGAAGAAGTAGAGGTACACCTAGAATTGCGAATACTTTGTTAAGAAGGGTTCGGGACTTCGCACAAGTAAAGGGTGATGGAAATATTGATTTAGCTATTGCTGACTCATCATTAGAAGCTCTTAATGTAGATAAGAATGGATTGGATGAGATGGACATCAAAATTCTTACTTGCATCATTGATAAATTTAATGGAGGGCCTGTTGGAATTACAACCATTGCAACTGCGGTCGGTGAGGATAGTAATACTATCGAGGAAGTATACGAGCCTTTTTTAATACAAGAAGGTTATTTAAAGCGTACTCCCAGAGGACGAGAGGCTACAGAAAATGCATACAAACATTTAGGTCGGGCTATAAGAGCTGAGAATAGAGATTTGTTCAACTAATTGGTTGACTAATTAATGAATCGCACCAAAATTACTCAGCGAATTAAAAACGAAATCACTCGATTGGGGTTTAGTTATTGCGGTGTTTCCAAAGCAGGATTTCTTGAAGATGAAGCAAGTCGGTTAGAGAGTTGGTTAAAGAATGGTATGCATGGTAATATGGCGTACATGGAAAGAAATTTCGACAAGCGCTTAGACCCAACAATATTAGTTCCCGGTGCGAAATCAGTGATATCTATTCTCTATAATTATTTCCCAGAGGAAAGTCAAAAGGCTAATTCGGATGCGAAGATTTCCAAGTATGCATATGGGGAAGATTATCATTATGTGATTAAGGATAAGCTTGCCGAGATATGGGAATTTATCGTTAACGAAATTGGAGATATGGACGGTAGGATTTTTGTTGACTCTGCACCTGTTTTAGATAAAGCTTGGGCGAAAAAATCTGGCTTAGGTTGGATAGGAAAGAATACTAATCTTATAAATCCTAAGAGTGGTTCCTTCTTCTTTATAGCAGAAATGATCATCGATTTAGAATTGGATTATGACGGTCCGATAAAAGATTACTGTGGAACTTGTACAGCTTGTATAGATGCTTGTCCTACGGATGCTATAGTAGATCCTTTTATTGTTGATGGAAGTAAATGCATATCATATTACACGATAGAGTTAAAAGAACAAATACCAGAAGAGGTAAAGGGTAAATTTGATAATTGGGTTTTTGGCTGCGACGTTTGTCAAGATGTTTGT
>JABSPR010000420.1 GCA_013214975.1 Flavobacteriales bacterium | reverse complement strand
TGGAATATAACTCGATCTGTTATATTGCGTCCAACTGCTTGGATGTTTTTTACTTTTCCATTTACAGATTGAATAGTTATATTTTGTCCAATCCATAATTCTTTTTTGATATTTAATGGAAATTCAAAATGAGTGAGGTTTGTTTGTTTGGCAAATACCTGTTTGTAAAACGTCAATGCTTTATTTCTAAAGTCTTTCCTGATCAGAATACTGTAGTGTTTTCCAATAAGGTCTTCTTCTCTTAAGCCGATAATATTTAGCGTTGACTGATTTACGAAGGTTAGATTGCCGTCTTTATCCATTTGATAAATTAGATCGCTGGCTTCTTCTATGATTAGTCTGTATTTTTTCTCACTAAGATTTAGGGGTCTTTGGGATTCTTTTCGCGTTTTTATTTCATCTTTTAATTTTGCGTTAATTGCAGTTAATTCCTCTATTAATCGGTATTGGACTTGGGTTTCAACTGTATTTCTATTATTTTTTTTCAAAGCAATTTTATTCAGATAGTATTATATTCTTTTATAACGTTTAAAGAGGTTGTAACATCAGCGTATAACGGGAATATTGAATTACAATAGAGTTCTTGTTCAAATACAGTTCTTCCCGAAATACAGTCACTGAGCATAGTCACATTGAAACCTTTGTCAAATGCTGACCTTCCTGTGGAATCAATACAGATAGAGCAAACAGCCCCGGCTATAATGATTTCAGTAATTAGATTTTCTTTTAGAATCAATTCAAGATCAGTATTGATAAAGGCGTTTAGCCCTTGTTTTCCGGGGCTTTCCAATATTCTACTCCCGAACTCTTTTATTTCGTCAATTGCTTCAGAGCCATGACTACCAATTTTGAAAGCACCAACATCTTTAACTGTTTTTAGTATGCCAATTGGTTCTACTAATTCACTATAGTTTTCTGTGAACACTATAGGTGTTGAGATTATTAATGTATTATTTAACTGATTTATTAAATTCATTGTATTCTCAATGACATTTGTTGCTTCTATTACTTCCCTTAAAATACCATCTTTGGCGAAATAATCATTTTGATAGCCTATTAAAATTAGAGCTGACTTTTTCTTATTCATATATTAGAATTTTATTTTTTTATTGATCTCTATTATTTTAATTTTATAGGTAATGGTTTCTTGCACTGCCATCTATTTGGAAATGTACGAAAAAAGTACATGTTGATATAAAAGGATTTTTGGGATGAATAATATAAGGGCAATAATTATTGAAGATGACAGAACTCAAAGAGAACTAATTGAGAATTTGATTAATGAAGTAGAGGAAATTGTACTATTGAAATCATTTGATAGCGCTGTTCATGTTTCAAGGTTTTTGGAGAACAATGAGGTGGATCTAATACTTCTTGATATTGAAATGCCAGTAATGACAGGAATAGAGTTCTTGAAAAAAACAAAGTGTGATGCACTTGTAATCCTTATTACTTCTAGTAAAGAGTTTGCTATGGAAGCTTATGAATTTGATGTGATAGACTATATGGTTAAGCCTATTTCATATGCACGGTTTCTGCGAATGGTAACTAAAGCTTTTACAATATTGTCTAACAAAGAGAATAGCAAATCTAGGTGTCAAGAGATTTTTGTTAAGGTAAATTCCCTACTTGAAAGAATTGCACTAAAGGATATTATGTATATCAAAGCAGCTGGTGAGTATGTTCATATTATTGCGAAAGGACGAAAATATTTAGTTAAAACCTCTATGGTGAAAATCTTTAACCAACTTCCCGAGAGTGATTTTGTTAGAGCGCATCGCTCATACATTGTAAGAATTGATAAAATTTTGATGTTTGATGGTAACTCATTCAAAATAGCGAATAAGCTAATTCCCATTAGTAAAACTTATCGGCATGGTGCATTGGAAAAGATTAATATAGTATAATATATTTCATGTCCAGTTTATATAGAAAAAGTCTGTTTTCCTATCAACGGGGAATACCAACTGGCATAGTATCTAGATTATTAATTATGTTCTAGAAGGAAAGTGTGTTGGTAATTGATATTCTTTTGTTTTATCAGGGGCTGGTTTGTTACTTTTCTTTTTGGCAGTAGCCATACAAATTACAGCGCTTACACTAATAAAAAGAATGATAATTTTTTTTATGCTAAACGACATTTTGTGTTAGATTAAGCTTTTATGTACCAAGATTAAAAAGTTAATTTGAAGTATATCAATGATTTGAAAAAAAAGAAAGCAATGGGATGGAGGCCACTGCTTTCTTTAATCTAAGATTGCGCTATTTTAATTCTATCTCGCTAATCTTCTTTTCTTTAATTAGAGTCATATCTCCTTTAGGAATCTTAAGTGTTAATATGCCGTTACCAATTTGGGCTTTAATGTTTTTAGAATCCACATCTTCTGATAAAAGGAAAGACCTCCTAAAGGTGTTGTTGTTAAATTCTTTGGTGATATAACACTTAGATAAGTCGGCCTTTTTATCATTTTTCTTACCTGTTATCCTTAAGATTCCATTACTTACTTTGTAAGTAATTTCCTCCTTGGTATAACCTGCAACGGCTAATTCAATTTCAAATTGAGTATCATTTTCTGTAATGTTAGTATCTGGACTAATATTATTTGAAAAAGAGACCGAGGAGCCAAGTAAGGCACGTGTTTCGAGAGCTGACTGTTCAGTGTTTAGGGGAATAGTAGTTGCATCGGAACGTAAAGAGGCTTGAATTGAATTTGCCGCATTGTTTAATTGCTGCGCAGCTAAACTTACTTGGTAATTCATAGCTAGATTTGATTGTTGTTGCGGTTGTATTCCTTGTGTTTGTAATGTAGCTATTAGATTATTTAATTGCTGTGAGGCTAAGTTTTCTGGTGATACGTTAATTGGGGGGGATATGGATTGAGATGGTAATAACGCTTGAGCTTGAAGTAAAGATGCTGCGTTTGTAAGTTGTTGTGCAGCAAGGGATAAGTTGTTGGTGCTGTTGAGTTCAAGTTCTTTTGGAGCTCTGGAATTGTTTGGTTTCTCGGATAATGGAGTAACGCCAATTCTGAAGTTAGGATTAATCTCTCTTAATAATTGCGTTATTTCAAACTGAGAAATATCTAACTCACTGCTATTTTTCGAACCGTTTTTTGTTGTAGTAGTTTTCATAATTATTTAAGTTTTAATATTTGTTAATTATTGATATGCCTAACTAAACGGGGCTGTTTGATTATGGTTTGTGTTCTCTTGTGTTAATCAATGAAGTGATCAGAATCGGTGATGAGTAAATGAAATTCGGCTATGGTTGTTCTTTCTAAGCCCACGAACATTTAACGGTCTCCGTATAAATACTTGTAGGATTATATGTTTTAATACAAAGAAATACGTAACAAAAAATAATGGAAGCGTGAAAAAGAGGTCTAACCTAATCTTTTAGTGAAAAATAGAACTGTTAAAAGAGTCGGATATATCTGGTTTTGAAATAATTCGATTTACGAGAATTTTAAATCGTCAAAGAGTTCTTTTTAGTTTAAGTAAGCTTTTGCTTTTTTTAAGGCTAGCTAAACTAAATTCTTTTAAGATCTAGATTGTTTTACTGACAGTAATGGCCAAAAAGTAAGATATGGAATATTGGTATGAGCTTCCATTTGGTCTGTTTTTTTATTCATGTTTTCTAGAAGGGGTTTCACCGTTAATAATTATGAACTCATAGAATATATTGGAGTAGTTAACAAAGTTTATTGCTATTTGTGATTTGTTCGAAATGAACAAGCATTTTATTTTTATTGTAGAAAATGATACTCTTTTTAACGAGGTACTTAGATGTAGCCTTAGAAAAGAACGCATTATAATAAGGCGTCAATTTAAATACTGGTCAAGATTGGTTGAAATCAATTATTGAAAATACTAGAATAGTTTTTATAGATTTTCAACTTCCTGGAATTAATGGGTTACGGGTATTAAAGTATGTAAAGGAATATAACATAGATATAAAGGTTGTAATGATTACGGGAAGTGCAAAAAAGAAACTCCTTTCATTATTTGTTGAACATGGAGCAGATGGAATAATTGCAAAAGGAGCTGAGGTTATGCAGCATATCAAAAATTCAATTGTTGAGCATTTAGATATCTCTCCTCAATCTCCATTATCAATGGTAAATAATTTTTATAAAGGGAGGTGTTGATTCTATGGAAGCAAAAACTCTTTCCACTTGGAGAAACAAATGTAAATACTAACCGTATTTTTTAATTCACTAAAATATCTCAAATATGTCACAGTTAGATTTTAAAATTTTGCTTATAGATGATGATAAGATTGCAAACCTGATTAATAAAAGAGTTCTAGAAAAAACTAATCAATCATTCGAAATAGATACCGTGGGAAATGGAGAAGAAGGCGTTCAATATATAAGGAAAGCATTATTGGAATGTGAGCAATTCCCCTCTGTTATTTTTCTCGACATCAATATGCCGAAACTTAATGGTTGGGAGTTGCTAAAAGAGTACAATGATACTATGTTATCTAATCCTAAGGTGGATAAGAATATTATTATAATGTTAACGACTTCTGTAGAC
This sequence comes from Flavobacteriales bacterium, assembly GCA_013214975.1. NCBI lineage: Bacteria > Pseudomonadati > Bacteroidota > Flavobacteriia > Flavobacteriales > Flavobacteriales bacterium. The sequence continues at coordinate 3,955 of JABSPR010000420.1, read as the reverse complement.
CCTAGAGATAAAGAAAGAGCAGATAAAGATGAGAGTGTGATTAAGTTTTTATCAAAGCCATTAAAAGCAATAGACTTACCATATTCTGTACGCTTAGCAATGGGGAGTTTAACGTGATTGAAAAAAGTATGATTGAAGAAAAAATTTATTCGAAGGATTCTACTTATGAAGGAAAACAATTTCTCCTAGACAAAGTATTCGAATTAGATGAAAACGTTATTTATTTGGAGGAACCGTCGAAGATTAGTTCATTTCAAATAGAATTAATGTTTGAAAAGGTTAAGAAATTTCTTTCAAATACAAAAGGAAATTATTTCTTAATAAATTTAACAAATACCTCGCCACCTAACGCTGAACAACGGGCTAAGCTACGAGAGGTTATGGGTGATTTCTCAAGTCAAATAAAGCACGCAGCGGTTTACACGGGGAAAAACATATTGATTAGCCAGATGGTTAATTTTGTTCTTTTAGGAGTCGGATTCGGCAGCTATTCTATTCATAAAAGCTGTGGTGATGCTTTGAAAGCAATTATGGATGCAAAAAATAGATAGAGAGTTCGCAACATATATTGCATTTTGTTTAGCTGAAATAGCCAATGGAAAGCTGACTCTTACAGATGAAATTATTGAGAAAAAAAAAGATGAGGGGTTAAGGGAGATTTTATTAGGATTAAAGAGTTTGAATGAAGATCTCATGCTAAGGAAAAAGGAAGCGTCAAAAATAATTAAGCTCGAAACCCAAAAGAGAAAGTTACATGAGCGGATTATACTAGAGGAAAAGACAAGAGTTAGGCAATTAAAAATGATTAGAGATAAACTGGTTCTCGCAAACAAAGAATTATCAGATTTAAATCATGTCACGTCCCATGAATTGCAAGAGCCGATAGTCTCTATAATAAGCGCATCTGATATATTAAAACAAGACTATTATAAATTGTTTGATGACACTGGTAAAATGTTTTTAAATTCATTAAATCAATCTGCAATTCAACTAAGGAGTCAAATTAAAGCGGTCCAGGATCACTCTCGTTTGGGGGGAGAGCTGAATTTTTCGGAAGTGTGCTTATTGAGCTTGATCGATAATGTGAAAACGGACTTGGGTGGAGTAATGAATAATAAGTGGGTTCGTTTTACAATTGGCAAAATGCCTCAAAAAATACAATGTATGCCATATGAGTTGAAAATGCTTATTCGGAATTTGATTCACAATGCAATAAAGTATAATGATAGCGATATAAGACTAGTTAACTTAAGATGTAAAAGTCGTGATCATCACTTCGAATTTTCAATAGAGGATAATGGAATTGGGATTGAAGAAAAATACCAAGATCAGATATTTAATATCTTTAGAAAGATTGATAGTAGAGATGGAATTGGAATAGGGCTTTCAAATTGCAGGAAAATTGCTAATAGTCATTTGGGCGAAATGTGGGTTAGATCAAAGAAAGGGTCTGGTTCAAAGTTTTTTTTTACAATTAAAAAAAACCTTAAAAGTTGTATGATTGAGACTGAATAGTCATTAGGTTAGTCTATCTATGTGCGTAGCTGCTTGTGAAATTCCAAGTAATAAGGTTTGCCTTTTCAGGCGAATCGCTAACCAACCCTTTACTAAACTTTCGCGGCGGTCATTTTTATCGACTTGACTTGTGCATTGGACGATAATCGTGAATCTGATTACGAAGTAGTCATGAATTTCAGGTTTAGTTATGCTTTGTGTTTTATTTCGCTTGAAATTGCTATAGTTGATTCTCTATAAAGGAGAATAGAGTCTAATATAGAGAGGGTATTTAAATCGAATTTTCTTGGAGGAGTATCTTTTGACTATTAAAACTTCGAATTGCGTAGTTGGCATATTATTTTCTTAGATAATGTAAATAGTAAAACATAAAAAGATGATAAATATTTCCAAAGTAACTAAAGTAACCCTAGGGTATGAAAAATACAGACTCAGGTATCTCGAAGAATTAAAATTTAGTCCAAGAGAAGCAATTAGAAAGTCTCAATTAATACGTGATTTAGAAGATCATTCCACAAATGAAAACAATCAGGCTGCCTAGGTACGTTTCAAAGAATATCTTTTGTGTTTTGAGTCTCTCTCTCTTATGAATTAATGAGTGTTAGGACTTGTGTTTAAATCTCATATGTTTAACACTACTATCTGAATCTCTTAATTCTTCCAAAGCTCTTATTCCTATATTAATATGTAGTTCTTCAAATTTAGAGGTTACAGACTTGTCACTTTCAATTGCATGTACGCCACTAGGGATCATGGGATTGTCACTTACTAGTAATAATGCTCCTCGTGGTATTTCATTGATAAAACCAGCTGTAAAAAGGGTTGCTGTTTCTATATCTATTCCAATGGCACGAGTTTCCTTTATTCTTTTTTTGAATTTTTCGTCATGCTCCCATACCCTCCGATTGGTTGTGAATATAACGCCGGTCCAATAGTCCGTTTTAATATCCAGCATAGCTAATGCAACAGTTCTTTGTATGCGAAACGAGGGAAGAGCTGGCACTTCTTTGGGTAAGTATTCATTACTTGTACCTTCACCACGAATGGCTGCCATAGGAATAATGAAATGGCCTAATTTTGTCTTCTTTTTAAGACCGCCACATTTACCTAAAAACAACACTGCTTTAGGTTTAATTGCCGAGAGTAAATCCATAATGGTAGCTGCCATGGCACTACCCATACCAAAGTTTACCATAGTTATATTGTTACTTGTGGTCGTCTGCATTGCTTTGTCTTCTCCTATAATTTCAACACCATATTTTTCGCTAAATAGATTAACATATCCTATAAAGTTTGTGAGTAATATGAAATCTCCAAAATTTTCTAATGGCGTGCCTGTGTATCTGGGAAGCCAATTTGTGACTATGTCTTTTTTTGTTTTCATATGTAATTTCTACTCTGCTAGAAGTACAAAAGACAATAGAATTAGATGTTGTTATTGACTTTTGTTTCACGTAATCTTAACTAGCTACTTTGAATTTATCATCTTTCCCTTTATTTTCTATTTCATGAATGCTTAAGATTGTTTGCAGTATGGCATCTGGAGTTATCGAAATAGTATCAATTCCTTTTTTTACTAGAAATTGAGAAAATTCAGGAAAGTCTGAAGGACCTTGGCCGCATATTCCAACTTTCTTATTTGTTTCTTTTGCAACTTTAATAAGTTGAGATATCATTTCTTTAACGGCATCATTTCGTTCGTCATATAAATGGGCTACTAGAGCAGAATCTCGATCTAAGCCAAGTACTAATTGGGTCAAGTCATTTGAACCAATAGAGAAACCATCAATATACGGGGCGAATTGTTTTGCGAGAATAAAATTAGAAGGGACTTCAGCCATAAGGAAAATTTCCAATCCGTTTTTCCCTCTTTCCAAACCATATTTTTTCATTACTTCTATAACTTTCTTACATTCATTAACTGTTCTGCAGAAAGGTATCATTACTGATACATTGGTTAGGCCATAGATGTCTCGTACTCTTCTAATCGCTTTACATTCCATCCCAAAAGCATATTCATATTCTTCAGAGTAATATCTGGATGCACCACGCCAGCCAATCATAGGATTTTCTTCTTTGGGTTCGAAATGTTTTCCTCCAAGAAGGTTTGAGTATTCGTTAGATTTGAAATCAGAGAACCTGACAATTACATTGTTGGGGTTAAAGGCCGCTCCAATTTTTGCAATTCCGTAAGACAATTTTTTAATAAAAAAATCTTCTTCGTTTCGAAATCCTTTTATGAACTTAGATATCTTTTGCGTAAGGTCATAATCGCACAGTTCTTTATGATTTAGAAGAGCTAAAGGGTGTACATTGATATAGTTATTAATTATAAATTCTTCTCGGGCAAGTCCAACACCTGCATTTGGTAGATGAGAAAATTTAAAAGCTAAATCAGGAGATGCAATGTTGAGCATTATCGGCATTTTTGTTGTTGGAT
>JABSPR010000419.1 GCA_013214975.1 Flavobacteriales bacterium | reverse complement strand
TTTAAAAACTTTTCGTCTTTAACTACTAAAGATTTATTACCCGGTGCATTTGATATTGCTTTGTTAAGCATTCTATTTACTCGTCCCATATCTTTCTAAAAGTTTCACAAAGTTGGTGATTTCTGGGCAGGTAGGTTTCGTAGATATTTGAAAGTTATTAATTTTGAATTGTTAATAACCTGGGTAGACACGGGTAATAGGCTGGGTACCTAGTAGGTGGTGTTCTTAAATGTAAACTGAACTATAGAAAAATAGGTATTATGCCATCCGTAAAAACATGTATTTTTTGTGTTATAATAAAATACGGATTACGTTTCTGGGTGTCAATCTGCGCTTTCTGAAAGTCTAGAACTTAATTTAATACTTCTTAAAGTGGAATAATTACCTACACAAGAAGGCTCCGGGATCTGTCTTTATGAAAGAGTCACAATGAATTAGAAATAGATCCCGGATCAAGCCTGGGAACGCTGTACATTAAGGTTTAACGCAATGTACCGTCATTCAGGCACCAGACATCTAAGATGTCGCAGAAGCTGGATCCCATTTGTGTGTTGAATACATCAATGAAGACTTCCAGCTGCGAGATGGGATACTGCTTCCCTACATTGCATTACGGGTGTAGCATGACGTAGGTGGTATATGTTAGAATACTGCTTCTTTCGTACCTCGGGTATGTCCCGACATTCATCGTCGGTGAGCAGCATGACTTAAATGGTATGGTTGTGCTACCCGTTAATCCTCAATATCCTCCCAAGAACATCACATCTTATCCATTACCAATAAATACGTAAATGCTCTAAGTGAAATGGCATTTGATGGAGGTAAACGAAACTATACATATAAAGGTGTCGTTCAGAAAAGTTGAGCTAAAAAAGTTTTTGATTCGAATAGAGCAAAAGAATAATTGGTGAAATATATTCTATAACGTGAGCACAGAACAGGTAGATAAGGAGATACAACCAAAAACTGAAAAACGATTTTGGGAGCTTAAAAGTGCCGAGTTCGATAGGTTGATGGATAAACTGAGCCTAAAGGAAAAGATTATTGGCTCCTTTATGGTTGGTACCGTTCTCGTACTTATAATGGGAGGGGTTGCACTTTGGAATGCCGTTTTGATGGATAACCAATTTGGTTTTGTAATTGAACACGATGCCCCGGTAATTGAAAATACCCAAACCCTAATGAAGTTAGTGGTAGATATGAAAACTGGACAACGGGGGTTTCTAATTACTGGTAACGACTTGTTTCTGGAGCCTTACATTAATGAAGAAAAAGAATTTTCGCGACTTATTGATTAACAACGAATACTAGTAAGCGATAATATATCGCAAGTAGAGGAACTTAGGGATATTTAAAATATATTAGATAAATGGAAGGATAAAGCAGCCCGACCAGAAATTTCCGCTGCAATAAAAGCTTTTGGCGGAACATCCAGTGATGAAATCACTAAAGACTTATTGAATAAGGGAGTTGGGGGAAATATTCTGGACGAACTAAGAGTGAAATTTGATGAGTTTTAAAAGAAAAGAAAAAGCACTGTCTATTACACGTTACCATAATGCAAGTTCGGCGTCGGACAGAACGCTGTTTATTATTGTTTTAGTTATTGCGCCCATTGTATTTGTTGTATTTGGTTTCAAATTGTCTTCTTCTATTGGCGATAACATTAAAGTATTGAATGCGGCTGCAAAGAAGATTTCGCTCGTTGATATTGATGTGAACATAGAGGTAAAGACAAGAGATGAAATTGGAGATTTAGCGAAAGAGATGAGTGTGATGGCAAGCAGTATTCAGAGTTTGGGTTTGCAGACTAGAGAAATAACTTGGCTTCTAAGATAGTGTGAATGGCATGAACGAAGTGGTAAAAGGAGAGTATTCGGTTACCTCGCTAAGTGAATTGGTACTTGAAAAAATCGCTGGATATTTGGAGTATGTAAATAATTCGGACGTTATAATTGCGCATTACGGAAAATACATGACAGTAGAAGATATTACACATGCTTTAACAGCTTAGTTTATATGGAATCAACATTAGTATATATACTCGACGACGATACCGGATTGTTTATGACAGGACGAGTATTGCGAAGATCAAATAAGAACATTGAAATAAAATCTTTTGATTCGGCAATTAAACTGCATGATCTGTTAGAATCGAATGCGATACCGCATCCAGATATTATTATTAGCGATGTTAACATGCTTGGATTTACAGGGGTAGAGGTAATTATTCTAATGAGCCAGATGGAGAATAGCAATCCCAATATGAAGGCCTTTATTCAATCTGCCACCATTAAACCAGATGACCAGGAAATTATTGAAACGTCGGAATTGTTTCATGGGCAGTTTGAAAGATATGTAACACCAGAAAATATTGAAGTGATTTTAGAAGGAGTTGAAGAATTGGTTGTTCAATAAATAGTAGGAGATAAGATTATGAGCGCGAAAGCAGTAATACATGCGAGAAGATTAATTAATAAGAAAGACTTTGGAATCCTTTCCACTTTATCTGTAAAGCTTGGTGGGTTTCCTTTTGGTTCTGTGGTGCCATATTGCTTGGATGGAAATGGAATACCAGTTGTTTTAATATCTACGATAGGCGAGCATACCAAGAACTTAAAGAAAGATAATCGTTGTTCCATAACTATTATTAAGGAGAATGAGGACGTGCAATCTAACGGCCGGTTATGTGCTATCGAAAAGTGATTGGATGGTTTCGCGGAAAAGGCACTATTTGTTTGGATTTATATTTGGCTTGTTATTAAAGACAATAAATAGGGGAGATTAATTTTCTTAAGAATAGGCAGAGGATAACTAAAGTATTCTTACTCCGTATATAAGCGCATGGAGATCGATGAAGTATTTGTGTTAATAACCCTTGTAATTCTAGGAGCTAATTCGCTTTGGCAGGGATATAAAACGATGAAAGAATATATGTAAGAGCAAATGTGTTCTTTCTATATTCGAAAAGTGGAAGCTGTGGTATTATTAGTATTGGGATACTGGCGTTGTAGACTAGGAGTTTTCGGTAACCATGTTCTTCAACACGTTAATCCATTTATCGTCGTCGTTCAGACTTTCTACAAGTTTCACATCACCACCACCATTTTCTTTAAACAGCTCATCTATTTCGGTACCTATCTCATAAACAGTTTCCAAACAATCGGCTACAAAGGCAGGGGAAAAGGCTAATACATTCTCAACTCCTTTTTTACCGAGCGCTTCAAATTCAAAGTCGGTATATGGTTTTATCCATGGATCTTTTCCCAGTCGAGATTGAAACGTTATAGAGTATTTGTTTTCTGGAATCTCTAGTTGTTCTGCCAATGTACGGGCTGTTTGGTGGCATGTGGCTCGATAGCAATGGTGATTGTTCTTGTTTATAGAACTGCAGCATTCCTTATTGAATTGACAGGTTCCAGCTTTATCTAAATTTTTCACTTGTCTTTCAGGAATGCCATGAAAGCTAAATACAAAGTGATCGTATATGGAGATGTCGTATTGTTTTGCCTTTTCTAGAAGGGCCTCTTGAAAGTCTGGCCGATCATAGAATTGATCGATGTATGTTACTTCCGCTTTTACGAGCTGTTTCTTTATTGCGTTTTTAACGTTGGTAATGGAAGCTCCCGTGCTAGAGAAAGCATATTGAGGATACATAGGTACCACAATTATTTTCTCAACATCTTGATCAACAAAATCTGAAATGGAATCTCTTAGATTTGGGTTACAGTAGCACATTCCGAGACTAACGATATAATTATCACCGAGTACATCTTGTAATTTGTCTTTTACATTATTACTATGAATTAGAAGTGGTGAACCTTCCTTCGTCCATATTTCTTTATAAAGCTTTGCAGATTCTTTTGCTCTGAATGGAATTATTAGCCAGTTAACGATAAAGTATCTTTTAATGGCCCCAATGTCCATTACCTCTGGATCGTTAAGGAATTCTTTTAAATATTGTTTTAC
>JABSPR010000418.1 GCA_013214975.1 Flavobacteriales bacterium | reverse complement strand
GTCTCTAATTCCTGCTTCATTGAATAATAATGTTGAGATAGCCTATGGTGGTGCTAGTGTGAAAAATGGAACCGGTGGGCTAGGGGGAAGCGTTCTGCTTCAAAATAAAGTTAACTGGAATAAGAAATTAGAGGTAGATGTAAACCAGTATTATGGTTCCTTTCAAGATACAAGGTCGAATATTTCGATTCGTTATGGGAATAAAAAGATCCAGTCTGCAATAAAAGTGGTTTACAGTTCTTCTCTAAATAATTTTCCTTACCTAAATATTACCAAACAGGATATGCCAACGGAAAATCAAGTTAATTCAAGAGTTTCTCTTTATCACATTATGCAAGACTTGCATTATAAATGGAATAAGAAGAATACAGTTGAAGGAAGTGTATGGCATTTTAAAAACGAAAGACAAATTCCTCCAACCCTTAATACAATCGATTATTCTGGTTTAGTCAATCAATCAAGTCGCGGGTATTTGGCTTGGAAGCACATTAATAAATCGAATAGTTATTTTGAATTAAGATCAGCCTATTCACATGATTACGTTCATTTCTTTGAGGATACTTTATCTAATATCAATTCTGAACACTTAGGTCAATCTTGGAATTCCCAATTTAATTGGCATCAACAGATCAAGAAGATTACAGTTAAATCAGGCTTGGAGCATAAAATAGAATATTCCCTCTCCGATGGTTATCAAGACGGAAAGTACAGATCAGCTTCAGACTTGAATTACCTCAAGAGAAATATAACCTCACTATTCTCTGATTTTAAAATCCGTTCAATTAATAAATGGCTGATAAATATTCACATAAGAGAATTATTGATTGATGAGGGCTTCTCTCCCTTGATCTATTCTTTGAGTTCTGAAAATAAAATGCTCTCAGATGATAAATTAAATTGGAAAGCGAGTTATGTAAAAAACTTTAATATGCCCTCTATGTATGATTTGTATTGGGATAAAGGGGGTAATTCCGATCTCGTTCCTGAAGAAGGATGGATAGCCGAATCTGGATTTAGCTCTAAGTTTATTTTGAAGAATAATATTGAAGTCCGTTTGGAAGGAACAGCTTATGTTTCTAAAATTAACAATTGGATTTTATGGCAGCCAATTGATGGATATAATTGGTCTGCTCAGAATTTAAAAGAAGTTTATAGAGAAGGAGGAGAGTTGTCTGCATCTATAAAAGGTGATTTAGGGAAATTAAAGTACAACCTAAACGGAGTGTATGGGTATGTAAATGCAGTGAATAAAAGTAAAATAGGTGAATCGGATGCCTCTTTCGGTAAGCAGTTGATATATGTGCCAAAGCATAACTTTCAATCATTTATTAGAATCTTGTATAAAGACATGAGTTTAACCTATGAATATTCCTATACAGGTTCTCGATTTATAACGACAGACAACTCGTGGTATATGCCGGCCTTTGGCATCAGTAATATAGTAACAGGTACTGTTTTAAAATCGAAGAATTTTAAGTTCGATATTAAATTTAGGGTTTACAATATTTTGAATGCTCAGTACCAAACTATCCCATATCGTCCGATGCCTGGGAGATACTATGGGATATCTCTAGGAGTTTATTGGCTCAAGCAAAACAAGAAAGAGGAATGAAAATAACGGGTTATATAGGTGTATTTATATTGCTTGGGCTTTACTCTTGCGAAAAAGAAGGTATAGGACCGGTTAATGTGAATAGCAAAGATTATTCTTTAATCGATACAACAGAATCTGTATTTATAATAAATGAAGGCAATTTTCAATGGGGTAATTCTTCAATTACTCATTACAGTGTAAAAACGAATGAGGTTACTCAAGAAGTATTTAAAGGAGTAAATGGAAGGTCTCTTGGTGATATTGCTCAAAGTATGGAGGTATATAACGGAAAAGGGTACATCGTTGTAAATAATTCGAATAGGATAGAAGTAGTTGATTTAAATACGTTCGAGTTATTGGGGACAATTGATGGCCTTGTCGCTCCACGGTATATTCAAATAATCGATTCTGCAAAGGCTTATGTTACAGACCTGTATGCTGATTATGTTGCCATTTTTAATCCGGAAACGTATCAAGTTATTGGGCAGGTTGACATAGAGGGGTTTACGGAAGAAATGGAAATGACGAACGATAAAGTCTATATAACAAATGTAGATACTTCGTCAATCTCTGGAGATCGTTTATACATTGTAGATGCCAATTCAGATGCTGTACTTTCTTCGTTGGAACTACAGCGTAGCCCAGGAAGTATCGTTCTCGATAAGGACAATAAATTATGGATATTATCGAGTGGAGGATACCAAGAAGAGTTGCCTAAACTCGTTCAAATAGATCCTTTGTTAGACAAAGTAATTAGAGAATTTACGTTTAATTCTTTATCAATGTCACCCAATAAACTAGTTATTAATGGTGAAGGGAATATGCTGTATTTCTTAAACGGAGGTGTATTCAAAATGTCTATTTATGATTTAGAATTACCTCAAGTGGAAACCATTTCTAGCGAAGGGCATCTTTTTTATGGATTGGGCGTAGACCCGGTAAGCGGTGATGTATATCTTGCCGATGCGGTAGATTATGTTCAATCGGGGACAATTTATGTGCATGATGGAGAATCGGGTAGCATGATTAACTCTTTTCCTTCAGGTATTATACCGGGCAATTTTGCTTTTAAATAAATCAAGTCCACGAAAAAATTGTAATTTTAAGAATCAATAATTCACTGCAATATGAAAAATGAAATAATGAGTAAGCGAAATACATTTATTGGATTCTTTATCCTATTAGTTGCGTTTAGTAGATTTTTGGATCATCCTTGGAATTTTACACCAGTTGCGGCTATGGCATTATTTGCAGGTGCATATTTAAAGAATAGAACGCTTGCTTATTTATTACCGCTAGGTTCACTACTACTTAGTGACGGAGTATTGGAAATCGCTCACCAACTAGGCCATTTTGAACATGGAGGATTTTATTCTGGGATGTACTATGTATATGCTGGATTTGCTTTAATTGTATTCTTAGGTTCTAAAGTAGGTAAGAACATAAAAGCTGTTAGTGTAATAGGTGGAGCTCTTGCTGGCTCACTGTCATTTTTTATTCTTACAAATTTAGGAACTTGGATGGGTGGCACATTATACCCAATGACATTAGAGGGATTAAGCGCATGTTATGCTGCAGGTATTCCTTTTTTCAGACATGCTGTTTTAGGTGATTTGATTTACGTTACGGCATTTTTTGGAGCATTTGAATTAATGCAGTATAAGATTCCAGCGTTGGCTAAAGTAAAAGCTTAACGAATAATATAAAACTTAATTGATAGTCTCGGAGAACCCGGGACTATTTTTTTGCCATGAAACCAAAGGCCCTATTTAATTGGAGTGGAGGAAAGGATTCCACATTTTGTTTGCATCAACTAATGCAGAGTGAAGAGTTCGAAATAACTACTTTGCTTACAAGTGTTAATACTCATTTTGATAGAATATCTATGCATGGAGTTCGCGTGGATCTGTTAGAAAAACAAGCAGCAAGTATTGGATTACCACTTCGGAAATTAGAGCTTCCTGAGTCTCCCAATATGCAAGAGTATGAGGAATTGATGACTGTTGCATTAAAAGAAATAATGAAAGACGGAGTAACCCATTCCATCTTTGGTGATATTTTCTTGGAAGATTTAAAAGAGTATAGAGAGAAGCAATTAGCGAAAATTGGATTAGAGGCAGTTTTTCCGATATGGAAAAGGCCTACAGTTAAGCTGGTAAGGGAATTTATAGACCTTGGCTATAAATCCGTTATCGTATGTCATAACAGTAAGTACATGGATGAAAGCTTCTCGGGAAGGTTAATAGATTATGATTTTTTAAAAGATTTACCGGAAGTTGTTGATCCTTGTGGTGAAAATGGAGAGTTCCATTCGTTTGTTTATGACGGGCCTATTTTTAAAGAACCAATTAATTTCGAAATAGGGGAGAAGGTCTATAAAGAATACAAAAAAACAAAGGTGACAACCGATTCAAAAGATTCATACCACACAAAGCACGAGGAGGAGGTATCTAACTTTGGCTTTTGGTTTTGCGACCTTATTGGCAAATAGAGTTACGCAATAGGTACAGCGTTTTGCCCTATAATAAAAACCACAGGAGTTTCAAGTTGATTATTCTTTGATTCTTCTT
>JABSPR010000417.1 GCA_013214975.1 Flavobacteriales bacterium | reverse complement strand
TATTATAAAATTTCATCGAACCTGTTATACTACGTTTCTTATTGAATTAAAACGGTTTAGATAAACCGCCCATTATCCGAGTGTTTAAACTTTGTGTAAAAGTATAAAAAAACGCTTTTCACACGGTTGTATGTAAAGTTAAAATTATTACCTTTGCAGCCGAATTTTCAGTAAAAAAACAACACAACTTAACGTCAAGAAGATGTCTAATAGTAAAGGTGAAATAACACAAATAATCGGACCGGTAATCGATGTAAGCTTTGAAAAAAGCGAAGGAGCATTACCTAATATCCTCGATGCTCTTGAAGTAGTTAAAGAAAATGGCCAAAAAGTAATCTTAGAATGCCAATCTCATATTGGTGAAGATACTGTTAGAACAATTGCAATGGATGCCTCTGACGGATTAAGAAGAGGATTAGAAGTTGTTGGATTAGGACGTCCTATTACTATGCCAGTAGGCGATCAAGTAAAAGGAAGATTATTTAATGTTATCGGTGATGCAATCGATGGTATTGGCGATGTTGACAAAACTGATGGATATCCAATCCATAGAGATCCACCTCGTTTTGAAGATCTCCAAACATCTACGGATGTACTTTTTACTGGAATTAAAGTTATTGACTTAATTGAGCCTTATGCAAAAGGTGGTAAAATTGGTTTGTTTGGTGGTGCTGGTGTTGGCAAAACTGTACTAATCATGGAGCTCATCAATAATATCGCAAAAGCTTACGAAGGTATTTCTGTATTTGCTGGTGTTGGAGAAAGAACACGTGAAGGAAATGACCTTTTACGTGAGATGATCGAATCTGACGTTATTAAATACGGAAGCGAATTTGTTGAATCAATGGAAAAAGGCGAATGGGATCTATCTAAAGTTGACAAATCTGAATTAATCAAATCGCAAGCGACATTAGTATTTGGACAAATGAATGAGCCTCCTGGTGCAAGAGCTAGAGTTGCATTATCTGGCTTATCTGTTGCAGAATATTTTAGAGATGGTGATGAAGAATCTGGTGGTAGAGATATTTTATTCTTCGTTGATAACATCTTTAGATTTACACAAGCTGGCTCTGAAGTATCTGCACTACTTGGAAGAATGCCTTCAGCAGTTGGATACCAACCTACATTGGCAACAGAAATGGGTATAATGCAAGAGCGTATTACTTCTACTAAAAGAGGTTCTATTACGTCTGTTCAAGCGGTTTATGTGCCTGCGGATGACCTTACTGACCCTGCACCGGCAACAACGTTTGCTCACTTAGATGCAACTACTGTACTATCAAGAAAAATTGCTGAGTTAGGTATTTACCCAGCGGTTGATCCATTGGATTCTACTTCAAGAATTCTAACGGAAGATATTGTTGGAAAAGAGCATTACAAATGTGCGCAAGACGTAAAAATGTTATTACAACGATATAAAGAACTTCAAGATATTATTGCAATTCTTGGAATGGATGAATTATCTGAAGAAGATAAATTGGTTGTGCACAGAGCAAGAAGAGTACAAAGGTTCTTATCACAGCCTTTTCACGTTGCAGAACAGTTTACAGGATTGAAAGGCACTTTGGTAACTATCGAAGATACTATCAAAGGTTTCAACATGATTTTGGACGGAGAAGTAGATGAATATCCTGAAGCTGCATTCAACCTTGTAGGAAACATGGATGAGGCAATTGAGAAGGGTAAAAAATTAATGGCAGACGCTTAAAAATATAGTCTAACATGGAATTAGAAATAATTACACCAGACAAAAGTGTTTTTTCAGGCGAAGCGACTTCGGTAACTTTGCCTGGATCTGATGGCTCTTTAGGAATCCTTGACAACCATGCTGCTTTAATTAGCACTTTACAAAGTGGACCGTTGAAAGTTATTGATGCTAATGGTGAAGAAACAGTTTACGATCTAAAAGGTGGCGGTGTTGCTGAAGTTCAAAATAACAAGCTAATAATATTAGCTGAGTCTATTTAACTACTTAAGTTTTTCGTTTTCTTGATGTCTTTGCTGATCTCTATCGGCTTTGCTTATAAGGTTTTCTTTCAAGGCAGCTCCTAGATCAACACCTGTTTGGTTTGCTAAACAAATAATCACGAATAACACATCTGCTAATTCCTTCGAAAGTTCTTTGTCCTTATCTGACTCCTTGAAAGATTGTTCACCATACTTTCTAGATATGATCCGAGCTACTTCACCCACTTCCTCAGTAAGAACTGCCATATTGGTTAGCTCATTATAATATCGAACTCCATATTTTTTGATCCATTCATCTACTTTTTCCTGTGCCTCAGATATTCTCATTAATCTCTATTCTTTGAGTCGATTGTAATTGTTATGGGACCATTATTAACTAGGGAAACTTTCATATCAGCCCCAAAAACACCTGTTTCGATCTTCTTTCCCAATTCATCTTGTAGTTTATCCCTCATAGCCTCATATAAAGGCACTGCTACATCAGGGCCAGCGGCATTGATATACGAAGGCCTATTGCCTTTTTCAGTGCTCGCAAAGAGCGTAAATTGAGATATAAGAAGAATATCCCCCTGAACATCTTTTACACTTAAATTAGGAATCCCTTGTGGATCATTAAAGATTCTAAGCCTGCTTATTTTACCGCTTAACCAATCCACATCTGATTTATTATCATCTGGTGATACCCCTACTAATATCATTAATCCTTCTGCGATTTCACCATTTAGAACGCCATCAATAACCACGCTAGCTTCAGATACCTTTTGGATTACAACCTTCATTAATAACTATTCGTTCTATAAGTTTCAGATTCATCACTGTAATACATTTCAACGTAGTTCTTGTATCGGGATTGACTAATTCCTCCATTCTCAACGGCGTCTTTTACAGCGCATTTAGGCTCGTTAATGTGTTGGCAATTATTAAACTTACAACCTGGTAATAACTCTTTCATTTCAATGAAATAGTGAGATAATTCCTCTTTTTCAATATCAATAAGCCCAAAACTTTTTACTCCTGGAGTATCAATGATGTAAGTATTGTCTCTAACTTCCAACATCTCGGCAAATGTAGTAACGTGAGTTCCTTTTTCATGGTAAGACGATATCTCGCCTGTTCTTACATTCAATTCCGGGTTCAGTTCATTTATCAAAGTAGATTTACCAACTCCCGAATGACCCGAAATCACATTTATTTGATCTTTAATCAAACCATATATCATATCTGCATTTCCATCATTATGCGTGCTAGCTTCAAAGCATTCATAGCCAATACGTGCATACATCTCTTTTAATTCTCTCATCTCCAGAAGACCTTGATCATCGTATACATCGACCTTATTAAAAATAATTTTACATGGGATTTTATAAGCCTCGGCGGTTACGAGAAAACGATCTATAAATCCCGTTGAAGTTTCGGGTTGTTTCAAAGTAACAAGAAGTAATGCTTGGTCGATATTAGCCGCAAGTATTTGTGAATGCTTCGAGAGATTTACAGATTTTCGAATGATGTAATTCTTTCTCTTCTTAATTTTAACGACCTGACTTAACCCATCGAGCTTATTGAATTCTACATAATCTCCTACGGCAACTGGATTTGTATCCCGAATATTCGCCATTCGAAACTTTCCTCGGATCACGCATTCATGCTTTTCACCGTTATCATCCTTTACCCAGCAGATGGCTCCTGTAGATTTTATTACGACTCCATTCATTATACACAAATGTATAACTTAAGAAGTTCAAATATATCAGCTCTACCAAAGGCTTATAAACTTTCGTAATTTAGCTGCAACACCAATCTACGCATCGAGAATGTCCATTATTGTAAATAACATCACTAAAACGTACGGAGAGCAAAAGGCACTCGACAACCTTAGTTTCGAAATCAAATCGGGAGAAATTGTCGGATTCCTTGGACCAAATGGAGCAGGCAAATCTACCATGATGAAAATAATTACATGTTATATTCCACAAACAAATGGTAATGTTTCTGTATGTGGATTTGATACTGAAACCAATTCTATTGACATCCGAAAGAAAGTAGGATACCTACCCGAACATAATCCTCTATACCTCGATATGTATGTTAAAGAATATTTAGCATTTATTGGGGGGGTCCACAAAGTAAAAAACATTGATGATCGAGTTAAAGAGATGATTTATCTAACCGGATTAGAAGTAGAACAGAGTAAAAAAATAGGTGCATTATCAAAAGGTTTTCGCCAACGTGTTGGATTGGCCCAGGCAATGATTCATGATCCAGAAGTACTTGTATTAGATGAACCAACCACTGGATTAGACCCGAATCAATTGGATGAGATTAGAAACCTTATTAAAAAAGTTGGGCGTGAAAAAACGGTCATGATGTCGACACATATTATGCAGGAAGTCGAGGCTGTTTGCGACAAAGTCATTATTATTAATAACGGGTCGATCGTTATTGACAAACCGATAGGAGAAATAAAGAACGCTACAAATCATCAACAAGTTATTATTGTAGAATTCGATAACGTTACTTCATCCGACGAACTAATAAAAATCGAGGGTGTTAAACAGGCTATTGAAAACGGTTCTAATAAATGGGTCTTAGAAGTAAATTCTAACGACGATGCACGACCAAAAATCTTCAATTTCGCAGTAGAAAATTCGTTATCTGTGCTCGAATTAAGGAAAGAAGATCAAAACCTAGAAACCATTTTCAAAGAACTCACTTCACAGAAATAGTAAAACTTCATTGTATAATCAAGCGTATTAAATATCTTCGTTTCTATTAAAAACTTATTAAACAATAATTTATGGCCTATTTATTTACATCAGAATCGGTTTCTGAAGGACATCCAGACAAAGTAGCTGATCAAATTTCTGACGCTATCTTAGACGAATTCTTAAGACAAGATGCTACTTCCAAAGTTGCATGTGAAACCCTAGTTACAACTGGTCTTGCTGTGATTAGCGGAGAAGTTAAAACTAGTGGATATATTGATGTTCAAAAAATAGTTAGAGGAGTAATTAACGACATTGGCTATAACAAATCTGATTACAAATTTGATGGCGATTCATGTGCAGTAATTTCAACATTACATGAACAGTCTAACGACATTAACCAGGGTGTTGAAAGAAAAAAAGCAGAAGACCAAGGAGCAGGAGATCAAGGAATGATGTTCGGATATGCTACAAAAGAAACGCCTAGTTACATGCCTCTTGCGTTAGACCTTTCACACAAACTTTTGGAAGAGCTTGCAGCACTTAGAAGAAGTGGCAAGCAAATGAAATATTTGAGACCAGATTCCAAATCACAGGTTACAATCAAGTACGACGACAACAACAAGCCGATTGCCATCGACACGATCGTTATCTCTACACAGCACGATGATTTTGGCCCTGACAAAAAGATGTTAGATAAAATCAAGAAAGACGTTATAAATATTCTTATTCCTGCGGTGGTAAAGAAACAAACGAAAGCCGTTCAAGAGCTGTTCAAAGGCAAAATAACTTACCATGTTAACCCTACTGGGAAATTTGTTATTGGTGGACCTCATGGAGATACAGGACTAACGGGAAGAAAAATTATCGTTGATACATATGGCGGTAAAGGTGCTCATGGTGGCGGTGCATTCTCTGGAAAGGATTCTTCGAAAGTGGATAGATCTGCAGCCTATGCAATGCGACATGTAGCCAAGAATATGGTTGCAGCAGGAGTCGCTACTGAAGTATTAACGCAAGTTGCTTATGCAATCGGTGTTGCTCAACCAGTGGGTGTGTTTGTTAATACTTATGGGACTTCTAAAGTTAAAGACAAGAAAGGAAACATAATGTCTGACGGCGAATTAGCTAAAATCATTGAAAAGATATTTGACCTAAGACCAGCAGCTATTATTAAGCGATTCGGTTTAACAAATCCTATTTTTAAAATCTCTGCAGCGTACGGACACATGGGCAGGAAACCAGTATCCAAGAATGTAGAGTTCATTAAAAATGGCAAAACGACTACAAGAAAAGTTGAATTCTTTGGTTGGGAAAAACTAGATTACGTTCCTCAAATCAAGAAAGAGTTGGGCTTGAAATAAGTCTTCACTAAAATATAAAAAGCCCTATTTACTAACTAGTAAATAGGGCTTTTGAATTTCAATATCCTCGTTCTATTTGTCCCTGAAAAACATTTGAATTGGAACCCCGGTAAAGTTAAATTCCTCACGCATTCGATTCTCTAAATACCTCTTATAGGCATCCTTAACATCTTTTGGGTAGTTACAAAAGAAAGCAAACGTTGGAGCGTAAGTTGGAAGTTGCGTCACATATTTAATCTTAACATGTCTACCTCTAACAGATGGTGGCGGATAATGCTCAACTATCTTCCCTATGATGTCGTTCAATTTTGAAGTAGTAATCTTTTGTGTTCGACGCTTGTAAACCTCTTCAGCCTCTTCAAGAGCTTTAAAGATTCGTTGCTTTTCATGCACTGATGTAAAGATGATTGGAACATCATTAAAAGGTTGCATTCTTTTTCTTATCTCTTCTTCAAAATCACGAACCGTATTGGTCTCTTTATTCTTAACTAGATCCCACTTATTCACCAATATTACTAACCCTCTTCTATTCTTTAAAATAATATCTATAATACTCATGTCTTGAGACATAATACCTTCATGCGCTTCTAATAACAGCAAGCACACGTCACAGTTTTCAATAGCCCTAACAGTTCGAATAGTAGAATAAAACTCCAAGTCTTCATCCACTTTGGTTTTCTTTCGAAGCCCAGCTGTGTCGATCAACATAAAGTCATGACCAAAAGCCGTATACCTCGTATTGATAGCGTCTCTAGTCGTACCCGAAATTGGTGTCACGATGTTTCGCTCCTTGCCAAGAAGAACATTCGCTAGAGACGATTTTCCAACATTTGGTCTTCCTACGATTGCAAAACGAGGTAACTCTTCTTTCTCATTAAAAACCTCTTCTGGGGGTAATAACTTTACCACTTCGTCCATAAAATCTCCTGTACCTGCCCCACCAGCAGCAGAAATCTCATGTAAATCGCCTAAGCCAAATCGATAAAACTCCATAGCGCTAGCCGATAAATCATGTCGATCTACCTTGTTCACAACCATCAGCACACGGTCTTTATTCTTGCGCAACATTTTTGCCACAACCTCATCGTGCGTAGTTATACCCGTAGTTACATCCACCATAAAAACGATTACATCTGCCTCATCAATCGCCAAGACAACTTGTTTTCGAATCTCTCCTTCAAATGCATCGTCAGACCCCTTAACATAGCCGCCTGTATCAATAACAGTAAAGTTTCTAGCGTTCCATTCAGATCTGCCATAATGCCTATCTCGGGTAACTCCACTCTGCTCATCAACGATTGCTCTTCTCCCAGAACACATTCTGTTAAAAAGGGTTGATTTGCCCACATTCGGACGTCCTACTATAGCTACAATATTGCTCATTCTTTATTCTAAATATCCGTATGCCTTAAGCCTCGATTCGTTCGATCTCCAATCTTTATCCACTTTCACAAAAGTTTCTAAAAACACTTTATCCCCAATAAAGGCTTCTATATCCTTTCGCGATTCGGTACCAACACGTTTTAACTTATTTCCTTGATGGCCGATAAGAATACCTTTCTGAGAATCTCTAATCACCATTATCAACGCCCTTATTTTCGTGATACCAGGCTCCTTAACATATGATTCAATGACGACCTCGCATGAATATGGAATCTCTTTTTTATAGTGTAGAAATATCTTTTCTCGAATAATTTCGGCGACAAAAAACCGAGTTGGTTTATCCGTTAATTCGTCTTTCG
>JABSPR010000416.1 GCA_013214975.1 Flavobacteriales bacterium | reverse complement strand
TTTTATTTGTGAAAATAAATTGAGAATTAGAAACAGAATATAGAGTAGTGGGCGTTTCGCTAATCGATTCCGAATTCTCAACTTTCATGTTGTTGTCACTACAGCCTTGCATTACAGCTTGTAGCAGAAATAATAAGACGATGAATAAATGATCGGGTTTCATAGACAAATAATGATTATTCAAATTTACTTGAATGTTCGAATTAATAGGTATTACATCAATGGTTATCCGCTATTTTGAATAGATAATTCTATTAAATTTGCAGGGTACTGTTGAACTAATAAAATACTAGAAGTGGAAAAGGAAAAAATAGAGAAAAGTAAGGGAGCTGTTTTGATGGATAGAAGAACAGCAGTTGTTCCAAAAGGGATTGGGATTTTTAATACGGCAACTGCAGTTATTACAAAGAACGCGACCATTACGGATATTGATGGTAATGAACTAATTGATTTTGCAGGAGGAATCGGAGTTGTAAATGCTGGTCATTGTCCCGATTCAGTTGTTAAAGCAATTTCTAAACAAGCTGCCAAAATGATTCATACATGCTTCAATGTTGCAACTTATGAGCCTTACTTAGATCTCGCAGAAAAGCTAGCAAGTCTTTTGCCACATGGAGATCATACAAAAGTGATGATTACCAATACAGGTGCTGAATCAGTTGAAAATGCGATTAAAATTGCTCGACAAGCTACAGGGAAAGAGAATATAATTTGCTTTAGTGAAGCCTTTCATGGTAGAAGTATGATGGCAATGTCGTTAACCTTTAAGGAAGCATATAAAACTGGTTGCGGTCCGTTTGTACCTGGTATACACCGTTTCCCTTTCCCTAACCATTACAAGAATGGAAATGGACAAAGTGTAGATGATTTTGGAAAAGACGCTATCGAAGATTTTAGAAAGAGATTAGAATCAGAAGTTGATAAAACAAATGTTGCCGCTGTAATCTTGGAATTAGTACAGGGCGAAGGTGGGTTTACAGTAGCTCCACAAACGTTTATAGAAGGCCTAAGAGAAGTTTGTACCGATAATGGCATTATGTTAATCTTCGACGAAGTTCAAGCGGGATTTGGAAGAACAGGTAAATGGGCATCACATCATCATTATAATGTTATTCCAGATATTTCTACTTATGCTAAATCGATGGGATCAGGAATGCCTATTGGTGCTGTAGTGGGTAAGGCAGAAGTAATGGACGGGGCTAATCCTGGTACAATTGGAGGGACTTATTTAGGTAATCCTGTATGCTGCGCAGCGTCTTTGGCTACGATAAAATTCATGGAGGATATCGATATCAATCAAAAAGGAGTTGATGTGGGGAATATAATACGAGCGAGTTTCGATGATATGAAATCGAAATATTCTGTTATTGGAGATGTTAGAGGGCTAGGAGCGATGCTCGCGTTTGAATTAGTAAAGAATGGAAATAAGGACGAACCAAATGGAGAACTTTGTGGTCAGTTAGTGAGAGCATGTTCTGCTCGAGGATTGATTATGTTGAGCGCAGGAACATTCGGAAATATTGTTAGGGTGTTAAGTCCACTCACAATTGAAGAAGATTTGCTCAGAAAAGGGTTAAGTATTATTGATGAAGAATTAGCAAAATTAGCATGAGTTATACCTACAAGCAGTTTATAGAAGGAGAATGGGTTGATGCCTATGATGGTGGTAAATGGGACGTAATAAACCCATCTACAGAAGAGATTGTAAGAACTGTTCCTTATGGTGCAGGTGATGAAGATTGTGTTAGAGCTATTGACGTTGCGCATAATGCGTTTCCAGAATGGTCTAGAAAAACGCCTTATGAAAGAGCAGATATCTTAAAGAAAACGGCTGATTTAATCAGAGAACGGTTAATGGATTTGGCTAAAACACTTACTCTCGAAAGTGGAAAGCCAATGGCGCAAGCTGTTATCGATTGGCGTGTTTCTGCCGATCTTTTTGAATGGTTTGCTGAAGAAGGTAAAAGAGCTTATGGAAGGGTTGTACCTTCTCGAGTTCCAGGAAAAAGAATGTCGGTTATTAAACAACCAATAGGTGTTGTGGGTGTTATTACTGCCTGGAATTTTCCTGCATATAATCCTGCTAGAGCATGGGCTGCGGCCTTGGCAGCCGGATGTACAGTTGTTGCAAAAGGATCAGAATACACGCCTTTAACAGGTATGGAAATGGTTAATATTCTAGTAGAGGCAGGTATTCCGGCTGGAGTAATAAACTTGGTTAATGCGGATGCAGCTGCTGTGGGTAATGCAATGTTAGAGCACAAAGAATGCAGAAAACTTAGCTTTACAGGTAGCACTAGAGTAGGACATTTGTTGGTTGAAGGATCTGCAAAGAATTTTACACGACTTAACCTCGAGTTAGGTGGAAATGCCCCGGTACTAGTGTTTCCCGATACAGATATCGAAAGCATAGCTAAAGCGGCAGTAGCTGTTAAATATGGCAATAATGGTCAAGTATGTGTTTCACCACAACGTTTTTATGTTCATGACGATGCGATAGCAGAATTTTCGGATCATGCTTCTAAAGCTGCATCTGAATTAAAACTTGGCAATGGCTTTGACGATGGTGTAAATGTTGGTCCATTAATTAACCAGATTCAGTTGGAAAGAATTGAGGGCATGATGGCCGCGTCCGTTAATGAGAATGTGAATGTGTTGACAGGAGGTGGCAGCCCGGAATACTTAGATAAAGGGTATTTCTTTGAACCAACTGTTATTATTGGTTTAAAGTCGGATGCTCATGTATTGAATAATGAGATTTTTGGACCAATAATGCCAATCGTGGGATTTAGTGATTTCGACGAAGTGATCGCTCTAGCAAATAGTTCAGAATATGGATTAGCATCTTATGTTTGGACAAATGATTTGAATACTGCTACAAGAGCTACAGAGCAATTGGAGTTTGGAATGGTAGGTGTAAATACTTGGTATCCACATGGAACAGAAGTCCCATTCGTTGGTGTTAAGCAAAGCGGTTTAGGACACGAATCTGGTCAGGAAGGATTGGAAGGATACATGGAGTCTAAGTTGATTAGCATAGGGGGTATATAATATTAAAAAGATGTCAGCAACACTTTTCTTTAATGGACACATTCTAACCCAAGATAAATCTCAGCCCAATGTAGAAGCTGTTTTAATTGAAGGTCAGTATATTAAAGAGATAGGAGAGGAGGCGGTTCTTCGTGGAATGGTTGATTCAAATATTATAGAAGTCGACCTGAAAGGCAAGACGCTTATACCGGGATTAAATGATGCCCATATTCATGTTTGGAAAGTAGGGCATCTACTAACTTCTATGCTTGATCTACGAGGGGTTACTTCAATAACTCGAATGCTAGAAATGGTAAAGGAATTTGCTGAAGGATTACCTGAAGGACAATGGTTGATGGCAAGGGGGTTTAATGAAGCCGTTCTCGCAGAAAAAAGAATTCCAACAAGGGAAGAAATTGATAGTGTTGTTTCAGATCGTCCGGTTATCCTAACAAGAACTTGCGCGCACATTATTTCCATCAATTCTAAAGCAATGGAAATATGTGAAATACAAGATTCTGTGGAAGCACCTCCTGGTGGAATAATTTTACGAGATGAAGAAAATAAACCCACTGGTGTTTTTTGTGAGACGGCTCTCGGATTAATTCATAAGTATATTCCGTCACCTACAATTGAGCAATATGAAGCAATGTTGGACTCAGCGTCAAATGAATTGTTATCGTACGGAATTACAAGCGCTACAGATCCTGGGGTATTGCCAGAGTTAATGGCTGTGTATAAGAATCTAGACGACCAATCTAAATTGAAATTACGTTTTAACGTTATGGCTATTCGCTTGCCAGATGGAGGAACAGAGGTTTTGCCATTGCCAGAAAAACATGTGTCTGATCAATTAAGAGTTGATACTATTAAATTCTTCTCGGATGGTGGTCTAAGTGGGAAAACAGCTTCTGTGAAACGGAATTATAAAGGATACGAAGAGAAAGGAATACTTCGCTTTGATGAACAACGATTTTATGATATGGCTGTAGAAGGTCATAGGGCAGGGTTTAGAATTGGAACACATGCTATTGGGGATAATGCAATAGATGTTGTTGTAGGTACTTATAAACGACTGTGCGATGAATTTCCTTCGGAGATGAGGCATAGAGTGGAGCATCTTGGTTTGCCGGAAAAATCACATCTCGAAACGATGTCTAAGTATAACATGATTTCGGTTCCGCAAACAATATTTCTATTTGAATTAGGATCGAATTTTAGAAGGTATTTGGACGATGATTATTTGAAACATACGTTTCCTGTGCGATCTACGATGGAGGCCGGGATTTCGGTTGCATTATCATCTGATGCACCAGTTGTTAAATCGTTTAATCCTATGAAAGGAATAGTAGCCGCTGTAACGAGAAAGGATAAAGAGGGAGTGCAGATTTCTCCAGAAGAATCTATAACGGTAGAAGAGGCTCTTTACGGTTATACTATGGGAGGAGCTATTTCTACTGGAGATGAGAATAACAGGGGAAGTATTACTTCGGGGAAATGGGCGGATTTAACTATTTTAGACAAGAATCCACTTGATGTGGAAATTGAGGAAATAGAGCACATTAAAGTTCAAACGACTTATCTCGCAGGAAAAATAGTTTACAACAGAAATTAAAACCAGATGACAACAAAGCGGAAAATATTATTGGCAGCAATCGCATTATTGATTGTTCCTCAGTTATTTCAAATTGATAAGTCGAGACCAGAAGTAAACCCGGCTAAGGATATTATAGCTATTCTAGATCCTCCAGAGGATATACAGAAAATATTAAAGAATGCTTGCTATGACTGTCATTCTTACGAAACTAAATACCCGTGGTATACGAGTGTTGCACCAATTTCATGGTGGATTGGTCATCATATTGAAGAAGCGAGAGAAGAACTTAATTTTTCCACTTGGGCTGATTATGCTCCTGAAAAAGCAGATCATAAATTAGAAGAGATTGGAGAAGAGGTGAGTGAAGGTAAGATGCCGTTAGATGATTATGTGGACATGCATCCTGAAGCCGAATTAACAAAAGAAGAAAGAGAAGCGTTAGCTGATTGGGCTGATTCTATGAGAGAATAATTATTCCTCTCCTTCCTCTTCATCCGGATGTGCTAAGTGAATCTGATAGTATAGCAGTAAGTCGATTTTGACTTTTGTAATAGGGGTCTCGTAAAATCGAACTATTTTAATTTCGTCTTCAAGCATTTCGAATACGACTTCTGCGCTCCATTCGAATGAAAAATAATTTTTGATTCCTACACCGAATATATCGTAGGTTACAATAAAAAGGTTTCCAGTACGCGCTAAGTCCATAAAATAAAACCCAGTAAGAGACTTGTTAGTCCTCTCCATGTTGGTACATCTTCCGATAAGCTTCATAGCCTGCTCATCATTTTTGAACCATTTGGTTAATAGTCCTATGTGCTTATCAGAACATTGGTAACCTAAATCGAAGGCAGATATAATCTTGCATTTTAGATTATTATCCAACTGATTATTGTCATCTTCCCAATCACAGTCGTTTCCAACCCAGGTGGATAGATAAGTAATAGCCGCTTTCTCTCTCTCAGTTAACGTATCAATGCAACCTTGATTAAGCTTTAATATACTAAGATCATGATTGAACTTTTCGTCCATCTCAATTTCTCGCCACAGGAATTGAGTTTGAGGCAGGTGATCGTATTTTTTACCCAATAGGCAACCGGAAAACGAGGTTATTAATAAAATATAAAAGACGAGTTTCTGCATAGCCATCTTGCTTGAAAGCTAATATAGAATATTAATAGGATGCCTTATTCAATAGAGATTGCTTTGTTTATGATATCTACTAGTTTTTCTTTTGATAGAGGCTTTTTGATGAACAATTTAGAATAGCCTAATTCTCGGGCCATTTTGATGTGAATATTAGCTGTAGATGCCGTAAGCATACTTACTAGTTTCTTGGCTTTTTTACTAGGATCCATGGTTTTGTATTCATCCATAAATTCAAAGCCATTCATCACTGGCATGTTAATGTCAAGAATTATTAGGTCGGGGGGAGTGTCTGTTTCTTTTAAGTAGTCAATGGCCTTTCTTCCATTGAGAACAATGTCAACTACGATATTCGGATTTATTCTGGAAATTAATCTCGCATGCAAAAAATTTGATGTCTCACTATCATCAACAAGAAGAATCCTTTCAATATTTTGCATACGTAGGTCTATGAATTAACGTTTACGTACGAGATAAAATAAGGTTTTGTGAAATCGCCGATAATAAAAGGAAACAATTCCTTTAATCTACAACGATAGTAATATGTTGTGGTTCGAAGCCTTCAACTGAAACTGTTGCCCAGAATATTCCCGAAGAAAGAGCGTCTTTGCTAATTGAATAATGGTCGCCAAATACGCTTTCATTTATTACAACTTGTCCCAATTCGTTTTGAATGTTGATAGTTGCATATAATAGATCTGGATTATTGAAAGAAAGAATACTAACGTCTCTAATTGGGTTTGGTGATAACGAAATATTATTTGATCCAGCGTGATTATTCTTTGTTTCCGTGGGTGTGACAATGAATTTTAGAAGGAAACGGGGAGCTGTTGTTGTATCAGAAACATAAAACGAATAAGAGTTACTATCGTTAATGTTTGTGATTGTTCCTGTAAGGAGATCCTCTAGAAATACATCACCATCAATTGGCATGTTAACGATTTTGGAAGCCTCGATAGAATAATTTCCGGACATTCCTGGTCCGACTAGTACGCTAAGAGGGATTTCTAAATTAGGTTCATAATCAGGTAATGAATTAAACATAAGTGCCGCATCATCAAGAGATGTTGTGAATAGGCTAGGAGCAGCAGGTTGATACGATAGTTGTCGCGTTATATCTGATAAATCATTTGCATTCTCAGAAGAATTAGGGTCGAATATAAGAACGGTTTCGTCGTAGAATGAATTTACATCGCCAGTTACTTTTAATTTTAAAACACTAGATGATTCGTAGAATACTGTTTTAACGAAGTCTTGAGATTGATCAAGGGATTTATGAGATTCTTTAATCGTAAGGGTAGGGTCGGCAGTAGCGTGTATCCAGAATCCTTGCGAAGATGGAATTATATTTGTTACACCCAGAGTGCTTTCATTCGAAGCACCATCATAGGCTCCCCAGTTTCCACCTGTATCATCAAAAATATAAATTTGATCATCAACATTTACTCTATCCGAAGGAACTACGAGTTCCCAATCAATATTACATGGAAACGGGTTGCCAATGTAGTTCAAACCATCGTAAGTAGAGTTATTTGTAAATGTTATGGGATGTGCTGATGAGGAATTAAATACTTGATCTCCTTGGTTCGGAGTTCCGGTTACACTTAAATTGTATGTAGCAGCCGACATATATGTACTATGCCCTTTAGAAGTTGTTACATCCGTTGCATTTGACGGTTCCACCCATCCAGCGCTTGCTGACCCATCTAGATTTTCATCGAAAGTATACATTGATACCCAACCATTATCTTGATCTGAACCTGTAAATCCAGAGATGTATATGTCTGGCATCCAATCGGCAATTGTAGAATTTTGAATTGGTGATGTGATGTCCTTAAATCCAGAAACTGTAATGTTAAGGTATCTTTGCATCTCCAAATTACCTGTAACAGAACCTGATATGATTTCAGCTAAGCTAGCGGTCCCTGATGCATTAGATACAAGTGTGAGTGTATTATCAAGAGCTAGCACTCCCTGGTTAATTGTAAGGACGTTATTAACATTAGCATTTGAATTCAGGGTTGCAGTTCCTCCATTATCAATAGTTAAGTTGTAAAATTCACTTATTCCAGATATTGACTGGCTTGAGGCCCCATTATAAGTTACTGTATTGCCGCTTGCAGAAGCAGTAATATTTGAAATCCCAACCGTTCC
>JABSPR010000415.1 GCA_013214975.1 Flavobacteriales bacterium | reverse complement strand
GAGAGGCAGTCTCGTTTCGATAGAACTAATTCCTTTCGATAGATCTTGTGAATAAATAAGGCTTACAAAAGTCAGCAGAAACGGGATTAGTAAACACCAAAAAATCTTTCGTCTTGCCAGAATGGCTAATCGGAGCTTTATTTTTCTATCCATAAGAACGAGAACACAAAGATTGATCATTAAAATATTAGAAGCAATGGACATTCCTAATAGGCTAAAGAGCATTGTGAAAATCAAAAATCGAAGTACAATTTTTGATTTAGCCATCGATTATATTTTGTTCTTTTAGGATTGCTGTATGCGGTTTCTGTCCGTTACCAGAATATAGTTGCTCGTAATCAATTGCACATCTGTATTTGTTAAAGTGACGCTCATACATTTTTACAGACTTTTCTGAAAGTAACTTGTATTGTGCAATATCATTTTTTAAGTATTCGATGTATTCAATGGCGATTTCTCTCGAATCAAATAGAAAGCCATTAACGCCAGGTGTTATCATGTCTGAATTACCAAAGCACTTGTTCATAAGTAAAGGTAATCCAAACGCAAGGGCTTCAATTGAAGCAATTGGAAGGCCTTCCCATGAAGAAGTAGACAAATATAAATCGGCTTTTCTAAGGTGCTCGAAGACATCCGATTTGGAACACCATCCGGTAATGTTAATATTCTTACTAGTTAGAGTATGCTTAAGCTCGCCATCACCAATCCAAGTAAATGAAATGGAAGGATCATTTCCGAAAAACTTAGCGATGCGGTTAAAAAATACAGGGTCTTTCTGTATCGTTATTTTTCCGCAAATAACAATGTTAAATTTTTTATGGCCGTTGTTATTAACGCGAATTTCTTGCGGAATAGTTGTGCCATTTTGAATTATCCGGGTGTTAATTCCGAGTTCTTTGTATGCTCTATATTCAGATCTTGAAGAACTAATAATGTTGGTGTTAAAACGACTAGCCGTTTTTTCAACTCTCCTAAATAGGTTTCTTTGTGTTTCTGTAATATCTGTTCTTAAAAAAGATGCTGCATTTGGCGTGTATACAATTTGATTATACCCTTTTGTGAAGCCAATAAATCGACCAATTATTCCGGCTTTTGATGAGTGTAGGTGAAGAACATCAAAATCGATTTTCTTTAGAATGCTGTTTAATTCAACGTAAGCTTTGAAATCCTTAATAATACTTATTTCACGCTGGGCATTTTTCCATTTAATAAATTGCGCTTTCCCAAGGTATTCTTTCTTGATTTCCTCAATAGCTCTTGTATCGTCTCTTTCGCCATGTACGATGTAATGCTCATGATTTGGTATTCCAAAAACAAGTTCCTGGATAAAGGTATTAATGCCTGTGGCAAAGGGTTCTACAACATGCACGATTACCATAACTGCCTATCTGTAAATTTCTTTTTTAATCCGAAAAAGCAGGCTATACGGTAAAGCAATTAGAAGCAAATTATATAAAACTCCGTATACAAGATGGAAGTTGAAATCCCCATACTTTAATACAATTCTAAGCTTGCTTTTGTTTTGGATTTTTCTTTTGATGTGAGAAATGCCATTTTTATTGAATTCCGCCTTCGTTAAGAACTTCGGGATATTTGCCGTTCTAAAGTGTTTAGCTATGTTAAAAAAGTATGCATAATCTTCGGCCGCCTCATAATTATTAGGATATTTCCCTAGAGATTCCACAACTGATAATCGATACATTACCGAAGGATGTATCATGTTACAGCGAATAGACATCTTTCGCTTTATTTTCTCATGACTTATCGGAGGCTTATTGCTAAATACTTTTTCACCAGAAATAGTATCTACCCATTTTACCCATGAGCCGACAATATCGATCTTGTTATTGGTGTTTAAAAAATTCTCCTGTAGTTTAAACCTATTAGCAACACAAACATCACCGCAATCTAACCTAGCGACAAACTTGTTTTTGTTTTTTTGTAGAATATAATCTAAGCCTAAGTTGAGCGCGTTAGTGATTCCGCTATTTTCTGAAATGTGAATTAATATAAGTGAAACCCCTTCATTGGTGTGCTGATTTAAAACACTTAATACTGGAACTTGACTTTTATTGCTCCCGTCGTCTACAACCAACACATCAATACCACTTTTGTGTGAAATTGATTCTAGCGTTGTAATTAGTCCCTCTACGTTATTATAGTGTGGAACTAATACTACGGATGAGTTTACTCTTTCTTCTACTTCGGTTTCCATCAACTTAGTTAAATAAATTAATCTTTATGTCTGAATAATCACGACTTAGATAAATATTATTTTAATTCTTCGTTTAAAGGGTTTCCTATTAATTAATTAATTGTTTTGTTCGTTCATTTTGTGAACAATGAAGTAAAGGTAATCAAAGTGAGTGTTTTAATCTTCGTTTTGGGCTGCTAAGTTCCTTTTTAGTTGAGTTGGTAAAATTGTATATGATGAATTTTTTGATTGCAAAATGCTTTATTATAGCGTGTTATCCAGTGTAACTGGTTTGGTTTTTTTGTTAAATATTTGTTTTCCATGTAGGATTCTTCTTGTTACTTAGTAAGTAGATCGATGTAGCTAACAACTTAGCTGTCGTTCTTCGATTTTACTCTCTTAAAACAATGTTTAGTTCAATTTAGAGTAATTTCACTCTAAGAAAAGCAAACATTTTTTGAGATAAATGATACAAAGAATGACAATTATGGGGTCTAAGAAAATCCTAATTATAGGAAACTGCCAGGTTGTTGGCGTCTCAAAAATCATATCTGCAATTACGGGAGCAGAATGTAAGCAATATCATGTGTCGAAAAAAATATTGTCTGATAACCCGGATGGTTTTGTTTCATTTACTGATTACGACTATGTTTTTATCAATAAATTCGATTCATCCTGGGAGTATTTGGCCTTTGACAATGTGAAAGATAGAAAAGGAATTATTTTTTTACCAAAAATCGTTTTTAGAGGAAGTCATCCTGATTCTATCTATATAAAAAATGGAGACGGAGTATTGTCTTCCTCTTTTGGTGATTACCATTCGATGATTATTTCGTGTTCATTTTTACTCGGTTTATCGGAGAAGGAATGTAAAGACTTGTTTGCTCCGAAATTCTTTTTTCAATTGGGTTTTAACGATTCATTCGAGTTAGCTATACAATTGCTCAAAAATGAACTTAATGATCATGACATGGACGGCGAATTGTTACTTAATAAATGGGTGGCAAATGGTCATTTTATGAGAACAATCAATCATCCCAAATTATATGTTCTTGAGGATATTATAAAGTCTTTATTAGAAGTGAATTCAATAAAGTATAATAGCGAAATATGTATTTCAGACATAATATCAGATAACCTACTTAGTAATTCTGTTTTCCCTATCTACCCTGGCCTAGGGATTAAGGGGAGGAATGACGAATCTTTGTTGTTTAAATCTAATTCGAAAAATTCAGTTAATCCAGATTCTGTTTCGGTATTGGGGTTAGAAGAGATGATATCTCAATCGTATGGAATATATCAAAAGATAGAACTGATAGAAGATAATTTGCCTAAAGGCGTTTACGAGCGATTTGTAAGTGTTTACCAGAGCGAAAACAGGGTTGGGAATGAAAATAATTTATTCGCACATCCTTATAAGAAGTTGCCTAACATAAATTATTGGTCTCGGTCGATAACTAAAGTTAGTTTGGAAAATGTAAACCCAGTTACACCTTTAAAGTTTAATATATATCCAGAAACCAAGGTTGCAACAGCAGGAAGTTGCTTCGCTCAACATATTGCTAGAGAATTATCGAACTCGGGAATGACCTACTATGTGGAAGAGCAGGGGCCGGAAAACATAGGCGAGGTGGAGCGGAAAGAATTGGGTTATGGTGTGTTTTCAGCCCGATATGGTAACATATACACAACTAGGCAATTGGTTCAACTGTTTGATAGAGCATATGGAAAGTTTGAACCCGTTGAACAAGTTTGGAAAACAGAAAATGGGTGGTATGTGGATGCCTTTCGTCCAAATTTAGGCGAAACATTTTCTTCAAAAGATGAAGTTCTAAAAGATGTTTCAGATCATTTGGGATCAGTTCGTACAATGTTCGAAAGGCTGGAAGTATTTGTATTTACATTGGGACTTACAGAATGTTGGGTTAATGTAAAAGATGGTTCTGTATATCCTGTTGCTCCAGGGGTAATAAGTGAAAATAGGGATGAAAGTCAATATCGATTTTTGAACTTATCTTATGAAGATATTGTTCAAGAGATGCATGATTTTATTTGGAGGTTAAGATCTGTGAACAAGACAGCTAAAATTATTCTAACAATCTCTCCAGTACCGTTGGTGGCATCCATGGAAAATAGACATATTCTTTCTTCTAATACTGCAAGTAAATCTATTCTTCGAGCAGCTGCAGATTCTATAGATAGAGCTTACAATTTTGTTAGTTACTTCCCTTCTTTCGAAATCATTACGGGTAATTTTAATTTAGGACAGTATTATGCGGAAGACTTAAGATCAGTTAGGTCTGAAGGTGTGGGGCATGTAATGAGGCTGTTTATCAATGAATGTACATCCAGCGAGCATAAAATACCCGTAAAAGCAATTAAGGTTAATACAGACAAACTTGAAATACTAAAGAAAGAAACGGACGATCTAGCTAAAGTTATATGCGATGAGGAATTGCTTGATGATAGTAAAGAGGTGAATTGAAACTCTTTAATTAACTGTACATTTCAATTAGTACCTCCGCTTTTTGCTGACTTTCGGTAGTCATATCCAGCAAGCCCATTTTATTACGAATTGAAAATATATCCACATCACTTAGTTTAAAGTGTTGTTGAGGCGTATTCGAGGAATCTTTATTTGGGAAAATAAATAAGGAATCAACCCACCTAGAATCCTCATCGAGATGTTTGTTGAAAATTAAACAATGTTCTTCTGAAAAAGGGAAGGAATCTCCTTTCCAAACCCGGAACTCTTTGTCTTGGCGTAATAACATGAAAAACTCGGATCTTTCATTT
>JABSPR010000414.1 GCA_013214975.1 Flavobacteriales bacterium | reverse complement strand
CAGTTCCTGTCCAACTCGTACTTCTGGCGGCCGCCGGAACACAGGGACATAGTAACCCAGAAACAATTCTATTAACGCTGGATTTTCAGAGACGCCATCAGGTGAAATTTCAAATCTTGGAGGGAAACTAACACTTAAGAAAGTTTATTTCACGTATAGAAACTCATTAATGGGTAAATACACAGGCTATAAATTCAATTATGGAGAATATGCTCCAGTAGAATATCCACTATCGTCTGGGAACTACATTAATCCGGATGAGTACTTTAACCCTACAGGAGCAAGCTTAGTTTTGAATACGGCATATGTTCCTGCAATTGTTCAAGACCCTTTAAATCCTACAGCAGATGAAATTGCTGATATGAATTTAGCTGAAATTTCTGGCCTCAATCCAGTTTATAACATCAAGGGATACGATAGTTGGGGGAATTACAAGCCCAATCCAACAGGTTGCTCATACGGTGATCCAATAACCGCAGCTGAATTTCCATTTACCGAACAAAACAAAGCCGTACAAGATAATCGTGCATCTGTTTGGAATCTTAAAAAAATTAGCCTGCCATCAGGTGGTGATATTTCAATTCAATATGAATCTGATGATTATGCTTCAGTTCAAGACAAAGATGTCATGCGAATGTTTAAAGTTATTGGAACAGGTTTCTCTGCAGATGGAAGCGACACAGATTTTAATAATCTAGATGTATCCTCGCCACTTTATGGTAATGGCCTGTCTAATAAACCAAGAACATACATTTATGCAGAAGTAGATAGTGACGCAACTACAGCTGATGTGGACGATTACTTGAAGGAATTAAAACAGGGGACTCCTATTT
Source organism: Flavobacteriales bacterium (assembly GCA_013214975.1). Classification (NCBI taxonomy): domain Bacteria; kingdom Pseudomonadati; phylum Bacteroidota; class Flavobacteriia; order Flavobacteriales; species Flavobacteriales bacterium. Next base: position 848 of record JABSPR010000414.1, on the reverse strand, counting down.
ATTTTAGATTTTTGATGAATACCACAATAGCAGGAGGAACACAAGAAAACCCAAGTGATGATTTGAAGTTTGATTATGTTACTGGTTATTTCGAATACGAGACGGATAATGCTAATGAACCGTACTCTGGCGATGCGGAAATAATAACTGAAGGATCTAAAAAATACCTCAGTATACCAGTGAAAATGGTAAATAAAGAAGGTGGGTTGATATATGATCAACTTAATGATACTGGTATTGAAGTAGGGGTGGATGATGTGCATCCAATTTCAAAAGCTACTTGGCAATTTGGTAGAAAGTACTTGAACAATCATGTGTTTAGTAATCAGCCAAATGGAGATAGTGAAGATATTGAGGCTATAGTAGCTGAATTGTTATCTCTAGATGTAATTAACAATCTAATTGAAATTTTCACAGGGCCAAATTCAACATTAGAAAATAAAAATGTTGGTCGACGCTTTATCAATGAGAAATCATGGATTCGACTAAAGACAAAGGATAACTTTAAATTGGGAGGAGGATGCCGTGTTAAAGAAATTCGGATGAGTGATGTTTGGGAAGAGATGAATCCTGGGCAAGGAGATTACCAAACAATGAACTATGGTCAAAAATATGAGTACAAAACAGTTGATGGAAAATCAAGTGGGGTTGCAACTTATGAACCCGTAGGAAATAAAGAAAACCCATTCGTTCAGCCGGTATTTTCTTCTGTAAATCATTGGCTTGCTCCAGATGAAGAAAACTTTATTGAAATGCCTTTTGGAGAATCATTCTTTCCAAGTCCATCAGTTACTTATTCAAGAGTCTCTGTTTCTAATGTTCAAGCTGGTGAAAAACCAATGCCAAAT
>JABSPR010000413.1 GCA_013214975.1 Flavobacteriales bacterium | reverse complement strand
TATCCTTTAAAGAGTTTGTTGCAAATAATCCGATACCCATTCCATACATCGAGCTTAAAAATGCACTCGAAGCAATTATACAGTCGCCATCTAAACAACCAACGTAATTCCAGTAAAATAGTCCTCCTAACGCTCCTGCAACACCATATATAATGTATGCGTTGAATTTTTTAAGTGTATCCATCTAATTTATTTTTTTAAATCAATTACTTAGAAAATTCATTTCAAAGCCTGAATATCTACGCAGCTGCGTATTCTTCCAAACTTTTTATCTTTCTCATTCCTTTGATGCTTGTTTCAAATTCATTTACGTATTCTTCTACGATCTTTATTGCTTTCACCCACTTATTCTTATGGAGTGCAGCCTCATTAATTCCATATTTGACTTTTCCGGTAGGATCAAAAGTCGGTCTATTCTTTAGTATATCTGTTTTCGTAAATACCATATTGGCCGTCTCAGCTGCCCTGTCGATAAGTAATGTTAATCCGTTACCGCTTACGTCGGCATGATTAGACATCTCCAAAGAGTTAATGAAAGCCTTCACTATTCCCCTTTCAATATAGCCTCTTGAATCCATAGTACTGGCTACGCATAAAACATGAGAAATAGCTCTTCTTCCAGAAAGGTGATAGCTATCACTTTTAATTTCAGATAATTCTGTTGCAGATAAGGTATCCTTAAAACAATTGAAAAACTTATTTAAATAATCAGTATCTATTTCTTCTTCAGAAAACAGCACAAATAATTCACGATTACTAGTAGTCACATACATGATTTCCTCAATGCCGATCCGTTTCTTTACTTCTATCAATTTCTCGTCCCTCTTCAAAGGATCAATTAAAAAGTTACCATATTGCCCATAACCTAATACTTGATTGGACACTGATATAACCTTGTATTTTCCTAACAAGTAAGATCCTCTTTTTCTCGTTTTCATATAATTACCTTTACAAATTATAACTTGCTCACTTTGTATAATATAAATGTCAAACAATTGAACGCGTAAACATCCAAAGAGTTACCATAAAATAGATAAATCTTACATAGAAATTTCAAACAGTATATATTACAAGTACAAGGTGTTCAAATACGTATTCTTTTAATCCTAGATCTTGATCGTTTGAGTGTTTCTTACCCCTTATATGTAATGCATCTATAGTACACCGCTAAGTATAAACTAGTTACCTCCCAATCAGTAGGAATAATTATTGCAACGATTAATATTAAGTAGGTTTACTTATAATATGTAGAAACTCTAATTTAAAACTAGGGAAACTTAATTTATCAAGGATAGTAATCAGTGAAGGATCTAATTAAGCGATAATAATTAGTAAAAAACAGGTTAGGAATATCATCAATAAACTTTTGGACTAGGGGGAATTCTTCTGATCTAAATAGTCTGGACAAGATGCTTTACAAAAGACCTCTCACTAGCTTACTTGAATTCAGCTTTCACATCACAGAAGAAAGATTTTATCAAGGAAAGATTGATAACTATTCTATCAGTATAGGGTTTAATGAAAAAACTGGTTTTGATAGCAGACCTGCTATTTGGATTGAGATTGCTTACAAAAAAGAAAAATTATCGATTAAAGAGCGTATGAAGAAATATGCTAGCAGAATGCGTAAAATGAACGAAGAAAAAAATATTCGAAATTCTATAAAAACACAGTTTGCCTGGACACCAAGTTCTATTTATTGCGAGCTCCAATTCAGCTTATTTCCGCCTAATTTAAAATCAATAATGGCGCACATAAGCGAGATGATATCATTGCTAAAAGAAGAAGGTCTAGAAGAATCTTCTATTTCTGAAAGTAATTTTATTTATCCTCAAAAATCAAAGCAGGCGTTCAACATTAACCAAGGACCTGTCTTTGAAGTGTATACAGTATAAGTATCTACTATCTCACTAAAACTTTACAATTCGATAAATAATTACCTTTGATGCGTAACACAATTACCATTTATTAAATGATATATCTTGTAGGAGCTGGTCCTGGAGACCCTGATTTATTAACTCTTAAAGCATTCCGACTTTTAAAAGAAGCAGATATTGTTCTATACGACAGTCTAATATCAGACGAAATAGTTTCTTTAATCCCATCTACTGCAAACAAAATATATGTTGGTACAAGATCTGGAGACACGATTCCAAGAGAGCAGCGACAGATAGATATACATAACTTAATGCTTAAACACCATAACAATGGGAGTTCGGTCGTTCGATTAAAGTCGGGAGATCCATTTGTATTTGCAAGAGGTGCTGAAGAAGTTAAATTCCTTGTTAAGCATCAGATAGACTTTGAAGTCGTACCTGGCATTACAGCAGGTATTGCAGGCGCGAGCTTATTAAAGATTCCATTAACGGAAAGGAGTAAATCAAAGTCTATTCTATTCTGTACTGGTTATAGCATTGACAGTGATCAAAGTCAAATTGACGATATGGCTAATACTTTGAAAGCAGGTAGTAATCTCTGCATGTACATGGGATATAAGTCTCTTAATACTGTAGTATCACGACTTAAGGCTGTATGCGATTCAGAAAAGATATTTGTAACTGCCATCTCCAATGTTTCTAGAAAAAATCAAAAGACAATTACTTACTCCTTAGATACTATAGAAGAAGAATCAAAGAATAAT
>JABSPR010000412.1 GCA_013214975.1 Flavobacteriales bacterium | reverse complement strand
TGGCCCCTACCGATGCTCGTGTTTTGATTACAGGTGAAAACGGAACTGGAAAGGAATTGGTAGCTCGTCAATTATTCAAGCAAAGTGGACGATCGAAGGAGGCATTTATTGAAGTTAACTGCGCAGCTATTCCTTCCGAACTTATTGAGAGCGAACTATTTGGGCATGAAAAAGGGGCCTTCACATCTGCAATTAAACAAAGACAGGGAAAATTTGAACAAGCCAATAAAGGAACATTATTCTTGGATGAGATTGGAGACATGAGTCTTTCTGCACAAGCTAAAGTGTTAAGAGCTCTACAGGAAAATAAAATCACTCGAGTTGGTGGAGACAAGGAAATCAAAGTAGATGTTAGAGTAATTGCTGCAACGAACAAAGACTTAAAGAAAGAAATAGCTAACGGTAACTTTAGGGAAGATTTATTTCACAGACTAAGTGTTATTCTAATTAAAAACCCTTCTCTTAATGACCGCTCTGAAGACATTCCGCTTCTTCTCGAGCACTTCAATGAGATGATATCCAAGAACCAAGGTATAGCTCCAAAAGCCTATACTAAAGATGCGATAACTGCATTACAGAAAACCAATTGGACCGGTAACATAAGAGAATTTGCAAACGTAATTGAGCGCTTAATAATATTATGTGACAATGAAATATCAGGAAAAGATGTTACTCTATATTCAAATGCAAATGCCTAATTAAGTTTCGATACAGCTATTTTTAATGCTGATTCTAAACCGTCTGGATTTACTCCTCCTGCGGTAGCAAACATAGGCTGCCCCCCACCTCCACCTTTAATTTCGGGAGAAACCTCTTTAATAATATCTGAAGCGCTAAGCCCACGATTAGCTATTACATCTTCAGATATAAGAACTGCCAAAGCCGCCTTTCCTCCTACTTCAGCCCCTAGTGCTAAAAATAGATTGGGAATGTTTTTCTTGAGGCCAAATGCAATGTCCTTTAATAGTTTTGCCGAGTTTACATTTATAATACTATGTATACAATTGACCCCAGACGTCTCCTCCACTTGCTCTTGAAGTAGAACAACGAAATCTTCTATTAGAACTGATTGGATTTTTTCTTGTTCCTTATTTACATAAGATTGAATTAATTCAAGTGAACTAATTAACTCTTCGTTATCCTTTAGTTTCTTTCTTAAGTCTAACAATGGTTTTAACAATAAATTAATCTGGTCTATCACCAATTGTTTTTTGTCATTCTCATCAAACCCTTCAAGCATCAGCTTTAAAATTTGAATTTCATCCATTTTAGTTTCTACATTTGAGACCAACTCAGAAAAGTCATTCAATAACTTTACAGATACTTTACCGGTAACCGCCTCGATCCTTCTAATTCCAGCCGCAACAGAACTTTCAGATAAAATTTTAAAATCCATAATGTCGCTAGTAGTGGCAACATGTATGCCGCCACAAAGCTCTACCGAGTCACCGAATTTTATTACTCTTACAACATCTCCGTACTTTTCGCCAAACAAAGCCATTGCCCCCATCTTTTTAGCTTCACTAATTGGAATAGCTCTTTGTTCATCCAAGACTATATTATGCTTAATACGCTCCTTTACAAAGTTTTCGATTTTTTCAATTTCCTCTTTAGTTAGTTTATCAAAATGAGAAAAATCGAACCTTAATTGTTGAGCATTAACCAAAGACCCCTTTTGCTCTACATGGTCTCCCAAAACGGATCTAAGAGCTTGTTGTAGTAAATGTGTTCCAGTATGGTTTGATGCAGTATCCAGTCTTTTATCTATATCAACTTTTGCTTGAAATATCGAATTTACATGCTCTGGAAGGTTTTCACAATAATGCAAAATCACATTATTCTCTTTTTTGGTATTCAGAATAGCTATTTCTTCTTGATCAGAAATAATCATTCCTGTATCTCCAACTTGTCCACCTCCTTCGGCATAAAAAGGTGTTAAATTAAATACCAACTGATAACTCGTTTTCCCTTTTTCAGAAATCTTTCTGTAACGGGTTATTTTTATCTCCGTCTCGTTATAATCATAACCAATAAATTCTTCTACATCATCCTTCAATAGTTCCGTCCAATCGTCAGCATCAATCTTAGTTGCTGCCCTACTTCTTTCTTTCTGCTCACCTAAACATTTTTTAAACCCCTCAACATCAACAACAAACCCCTTCTCACTAGCTATTAATTCCGTTAAATCAGAAGGAAAGCCAAATGTATCTGACAATTCAAAGACTAATTCACCAGAGACTTCATTGCGACCTTCTGCCGCCATTTTTGACAAACCAGCATCAAATCGTTTTAACCCCTGATCTATTGTTTTTAAGAAGTTAGACTCTTCCTCTCTCAGAACATTCTTTATTATTTCTTGATGTTTTTTTAATTCCGAAAAATGTGTACCCATTTTTTCAAGCATAGAATTAAATACATCATGCATAACCGGTGATTTCATTTCAAGCGTACTGTATGCATAACGCACCGCTCTACGCAAAATCCTTCTGATTACATAACCAGCACCAACACTAGAAGGTAATTGACCATCTGAAATAGAGAAAGCAACAGCACGAACATGATCGCTTATAACCCTCATGGCTATATCTGACTTCGAATCAGAAGATTCGTACTTTATCCCTGAAACATCTTCAATTCTACTAATGTAGCTTTGAAAGACGTCTGTATCATAATTAGATTTTTTACTCTGAAGAACCATTGCCAACCTTTCAAGCCCCATACCGGTATCAATATGCTTGTCGGGAAGACTTAATAAAGATCCATTCTTCTTCTTTTCGTAAGTAATAAAAACCAAGTTCCACAATTCAACTACTTGTGGATGATCTTTATTCACTAGATCCTTGCCGTCTACTTTATTTCGTTCATCCTTATCCCTAATATCAACATGAATTTCTGAACATGGTCCGCAGGGACCAGTATCACCCATCTCCCAAAAATTATCCTTCTTATCGCAGTCGATAATTCGACTCTCATCAATATGGCTTTTCCAAATATCGAATGCTTCTTGGTCTCGACCAACTTTCATTTCTTCGTCACCACCGAATATGGTAACATATAGACGATCCTTATCAATTTTATAAACTTCAGTAAGAAGTTCCCAAGCCCAATCAATACTTTCTTGCTTAAAATAGTCGCCGAACGACCAATTGCCCAGCATTTCAAACATTGTATGATGATAAGTATCTATGCCAACTTCTTCAAGATCATTATGTTTTCCAGAAACCCGTAAACATTTCTGAGAATTTGTCACTCTCTTACTATCAGGTTTAAGATCTCCTAAAAAAATATCTTTAAACTGATTCATACCTGCATTTGTGAACATTAAGGTAGGGTCATCCTTAACAACAAGAGGTGCAGAGTTTACCGTTTTGTGATTTTTAGCATTAAAAAAATCTAAAAATACCTTTCTAATTTCATTCGATTCCATTCGTCTATAACCAATTTACAGAGGTAGCCGCATACCCCTTTCTATGAATTTTATTGCAAAAATAGAATATTTCACTAATTTTGCCAGCTAGTCGATTTCTTCTTTATAGAAATTGAGTCACGAGGAATGGCAAGAATTGAATATAAATACAATCCCAAGTCTCTTCGATACGAGAAAATCCGAAAAAACTCAAAGTATTGGGTTAGAAGAGGAACCATGTTCTCTCTTAGCGGAGTATTGTTTGGTGCAGTAATTTATTTACTAGCCTACTTATTTTTCCCTTCATTAAAAGAAAGACACCTTATTATTGAAAACACTCAATTAAAAAATCAATATGAGGTAATGAATCAACGTCTCAATTTGGCATTAAGAGTTCAAATTGATATTCAAGAAAGAGATGACAATATATATAGAACAGTTTATGGAGCTGAAGCAGTTCCGGAAAACCTAAGAGAATCTGGGATTGGAGGAGCAAACAGATATGACATATATGAAGGATATGAAAACTCCGAATTGGTAATATCTACAGTAAAAAAACTTGACGGATTATCAAAGAGCTTGATTGTTCAATCCAAATCATTTGATGAAGTTCTTAAACTGGCCAAAAATAAAAGTAAAATGATGGCTAGTATACCTGCGGTACAACCAGTAAGAAATAAGAATCTTACTAGAATGGCCAGCGGTTATGGAACTAGAGTAGATCCTATACTGAAAATAAAAAGAATGCATTATGGTGTTGATTTCACAGCGCCAATAGGAACAGAAGTTCATGCAACAGGTAACGGGAAAATTAGACTGGTTAGAACGAGTAGAAGCGGTTATGGCAAACATATTATCATAGATCACGGATATGGGTACCAGACTATATATGCTCACCTAGTGCGATTCAATGTAAAGAAAGGACAAAAGATCAAGAGAGGTGACGTAATTGGGTATGTGGGCAATACAGGACGCTCCACAGGGCCTCATTTACATTATGAAGTAAAGAAAAGAGGAAGACATGTGAATCCATCATATTTCTTTCACAACGATTTAAATGAAGAAGAGTATCAGCAAATGATGGAAGTTTCGGCAAGAGACACAAAATCATTTGATTAGTCTAAGATTATCTTTACTTTTCTCTTATCAAAAACAAGAGGTATACTATGCCATATAAAGAGAAGGAAGTATCTAAATTATATTACAGCATAGGCGAAGTTGCACGAATATTTAATGTTAACACATCGTTAATTCGATTTTGGGAGAAACAGTTTGATATAATTAAACCCAAAAAGAATAAAAAAGGAAATCGTCTGTTCACAAAATCCGACGTAGACAACTTTCATATCATTTTTCACCTGGTTAAAGAAAGAGGGTTTACCCTCGAAGGAGCTCAAAAAAAACTTAGAGACAACAAAGAAAGTACCATTAACAATATTGAGATGGTTAAATCTTTAGAGAAGGTAAGAAGGTTTCTCGTTGAGCTAAAAGAGAACCTCTAGAGACTCAAAATAATATCATCAATATTACTCTTAGGCAGTATCTTCTGTTCTAGTCCATCCCTAAGCATTAGACTAATCGCCTTTTCGCCCATTTCGCCCAAATCCAAAGTGTAATGATTAACATATAAGGCAATATGTTGTTCAACAATTTTGTCTCCTAACTCTTGCGAATGCAATTTTATATAGGCCCTACTCTCTTCTGGGTTTTTCATTGCAAACTGAACACTCCGATTTAAAACTCTATTAATCTTTTTTTGCACATTAATATCAATATCTCTTGATACAGCAATCCCTCCCAAAGGTATAGGCATACTTGTAATCGATTCCCAATATTCTCCAAGATCTAATATCTTATTAAACCCTTTATCCAAATATGTAAATCTGTTTTCATGTATAATTAATCCGGCATCGACTTCTCCCTTTAGAATTGCTCCTTCTATATCTGAGAATAACATTTCTTCAACATCCTTTATACTTGGAAATGCATGATGCAATAAATAATTCGCAGTGGTAAATTTACCTGGAATAGCAATTTTTAAAGCTGACACATCTTTAACCGTATAAACATCTTTGCTTATCAATATAGGTCCACAATTGTTCCCTAAAGCACTCCCTGATCTGAGTAGGATATATTTATCTGTGATATTAAGGAATGCATGAAAACTTAATTTAGACACGTCAAGTTCCTGTGCAGAAGCTTTTCTATTTAACTCCTCAACATCGGCAATTACTGGCTCAAATATTAATCCTTCAGTATCAATCTTATTATGAATTAAAGCATCAAAAATAAAAGTATCATTCGGACACGGAGAAAAACCAATTGATATAGAGTCTCTACTCATATTAGTACTGATCTAAAATTGCGAATATAGTGTTGTCCAAGTTTGCTAAAGCTAGCTTCATTCCCCATTTGCTTTTATCCCTTTTCTCTACAAAATTGGAAATAACCCTAATTTCTACAAAATCAATATTTGATTCTTTGCAAGCGATAAAAAAAGCAGCTCCTTCCATGCTTTCAATATCTGGAGATAATCTTGACTTAACTTTTTTTATTGATGCCTCATTACCATGCACCGTATTTACACTTATACCTTTTACCTTAATAAGGCTATTCACTACACTATTTTGGATTTGAGATTCGTTGTTAATCTTATAAAGTGATCTTATCTCTTCGATTTCAATGTTCATTTGATCTATTGGAAGAAATTCATCTCCATCCTCAGTACCCAATTCAGACAGGCATTCTGACATTACATTTACAACAGTCCCCAGTTTTAATGATCTGTCGAAACTGCCAGCTACTCCGACATTAATTGCAAAATCATATTTACTGCTGGATAATGTTTTACCTAATTGGAATGCTGTATTAACCAATCCCACTCCAGATACGAGTACATCTACATTGACTTTCTTATGAGTAAAATTCCAAAAGCTAGAAGATTCAACATTGGAATCCCCAAATTTACTTCTCAAACTTGCCGCTTCTAAATGAGTGGCATAGACTAATAATAGATTCATCTTTTTTTAACTGAAGTGTAGTAACAAATATCATGAATTAAAAGATAAGTATATGACTAATCCATTCCCAAATTCCTTAGTATATTTGCCTTCCCAATATAATTGGTAAATATTAATTATGATTTACATAACAAGAAAAGAATCGTTTAATTCAGCACATCGGGTTTATAATCCCGAATGGTCTGATGAAAAAAACGAGCAAATTTTCGGCAGATGTTCAAACCCAAATTGGCACGGACATAACTTCAAGTTATTATGTACGGTGAAGGGCATACCATCCAAGGAAACAGGTTTTGTAATAAATTTAAAAACACTGGGGATAATAATGACCGATAATGTTATCGATATTGTTGACCATCGAAATCTAAATTTGGATGTTCCTTTTATGAAAGGTATAATTCCATCTACGGAAAATTTTGCGAAGAAAATATGGGATCAGTTACTTGAACCTATTGCTAAAGAGGGCGTAACCCTTCATTCAATCAAATTGATTGAAACAGAGAAACATTATGTTGAATATTTTGGAGAGTAATTAATTCATCTAAAAAAAATGAACGAGAATAGAAACGAAGAAGAAGATTTTGCTAATGATGAAGTAAATAATGTTATTGCTGAAAACTATCACAATATTCTTAAATCACTTGGCGAGGATACAGAACGAGAAGGATTGGAGAAAACGCCAATGCGTGTTGCTAAATCGCTTCAATATTTAACTAGAGGAAAAAACATTGACCCAGCCGCAATTTTAAAAAGTGCGCTTTTCAAACAAGATCACAAGCATATGGTAATAATAAAAGATATTGAAATGTACTCTATGTGCGAGCATCATATCTTACCATTCTTCGGAAAAGTTCACATTGCCTACATTCCCAATGGTCACATAGTAGGATTAAGCAAAATACCGAGAATTGTTGATGCTTTTGCTAGAAGATTACAAGTACAAGAAAGGCTTACGGACCAGATCAAAGATTGTATTCAAGATACCCTTAACCCCTTAGGTGTGGCTATCGTTATTGAAGCAAAACATTTATGTATGCTAATGAGAGGTGTCGAAAAGCAAAACTCGGTAACCACAACATCAGCATTCACAGGCGAATTTCTAAAAGATAGTACGAGATCAGAATTCATTAATCTAATAGGTAAAAAACTAAGTTAGTATGAAAGCATTTATTTTTCCGGGACAAGGTTCACAACATACAGGAATGGGAAAAGAACTTTTTGACCAATATGACCTTGCCAAAGAAATATTTAATAAAGCAAATGATATATTAGAATTTGATATAACTAACATCATGTTTAATGGTTTGGATGAAGAGTTAAAAGAAACCAAAGTTACTCAGCCGGCAATCTTTATTAATTCAGTTGCTCAAGCAAAATGTTTAGGGGATAAATTCATTCCAGACCTCGTTGCAGGACATTCATTGGGAGAGTTTTCCGCCCTAGTTGCGAATAATGTATTGTCATTCGAAGACGGACTTAAACTTGTTTCCAAGAGAGCAAATGCAATGCAAAAGGCGTGCAAGCTAGAACCTTCTACCATGGCAGCTATATTAATGCTCGATGATGAAGTAGTTGAAAGTATCTGTAAGGAGATTGAAGGCATAGTTGTAACCGCTAATTATAATTGCCCAGGCCAATTGGTAATTTCTGGTGCAACAAAGGCAGTTGAATTAGCCTGTGAGAAAATGACTGCAGCGGGAGCAAGAAGAGCTATCATTCTTTCTGTAAGTGGAGGCTTTCATTCACCAATGATGAATCCTGCTAAAGTTGAACTTCAGGAAGCAATCGAATCTACTACGTTTAATGAACCTAGTTGTCCTATATATCAAAATGTAACGGCAAGTGCGATAACAGATTCGACTGTTATAAGAAACAACTTAATAGCTCAGTTAACCGCTCCGGTAAAATGGACCCAAACAGTTAATACTATGTTA
>JABSPR010000411.1 GCA_013214975.1 Flavobacteriales bacterium | reverse complement strand
TTAGGGAAATACCTGTAGCCCATATTTCCGACGAACCAGTACCAAGGCTATCCGCAAATTCAGGATCTAACTCTCCATAAATCGTTGAGCAGTTTACACCAGCATTTTCGATTAATTTACCGCTAATGGCTCTGGTTCTTCCACCGCCGCCATCATTTCCGGAAAAGTCCTCTCTCTTCCAATTGTCTTCTTGGATTACAATAGAAGGATCTATTTTTTTAAGCTCTGCACAAATTTGATTTTGCAGGGCATACACATGTTTTTGGAAATCTTCTTTGTAAATACTTGTGTCCATTAACAAGACTTAATTACTTGGCATCATAATAATTCATTGCCTCGTATAGGTATTCTTGGATTTGTTGTACGCGTTTTTCATCAGAAGGATGCGTTCTCATAAATTCAGGAGTACTACCTCCTGCCTGTTCTGCCATTCGCTCCCAAAAGCCAACAGCTTCTTGTGGGTCGTAGCCAGCTATAGCCATAAATACCAATCCCATTCGATCAGCTTCTGATTCGTTTTTCCTGGAGAATGCTAGAGTCCCTAAAGTCGAACCTGCTCCATATGACTGAAGAAAAATACTTCTTGTTAATGAACTATTAGAAGAAGTGGCAACATCCAAAACAGCACCTACACCTTGCACCAACATTCCTTGGCTCATTCTTTCATTACCATGCCGAGCGATAGCATGTGCAATTTCGTGCCCCATAACAACAGCTAGTCCAGCTTCATTAACTGCGACATCCAGAATTCCAGTATACACAACCACCTTACCTCCTGGCATACACCAAGCATTAACGGTATTATCATCTACTAGTTTAAATTCCCATTCGAATCCTTTTATTCGCTTTTCCATTCCTAGCGATATCAAATGAGATTCAACAGCTTTTGCAATCTTGTTTCCTACTCTTCGTACCATCGCAGCTTTCAGATTAGAAGTTGCAACAACTTTATTCTCTCCGATAAATTCGCGGTACTGGGTTTTACTCATACCAATAAGTTCTTTCTCTGGCAATAAGCTCATCTGTCTTCTTCCCGTAATTGGAACTTTAGAGCATTGAGAAAGGGTAAGGATTGCAGCAAGTGCAAGGAAAAAATATTTCATAGTTTAATCTATTTCTGCAGACAGACCTCTATCAAGCAAGGCAGTACACATCGGTTCTAACACTTTGAATACACCAACTTTCACGCTACATCTACCTTTGTAATGAACTAGGGTTGTGCATTGTTCGGCTTGAATCATATCATGACCACATACTTCCATTAGACTCTCTATAACAAAATCGAAAGTATTCACATTATCATTATGAAGTATAATTTGTCTTTCATCTACAAGAGTTTCCTCTGTGGACAATAGTTCTTTTATTTCTTCGTCAAATGATGCGTTCATGATATTTAATAAATGATCTTCAACAAAGTTAATTCAAAATTGAATGATATAAAACCTTCAAATGTCATACCAATAATATTGATTACTCTTAATCAATTTGAATTGATAAATGTAATAGATTCATTCACAACATTTTCTGCGTAAATAGTATAATCTTCAGGCACAAAAGGATGTCTTATGCCAAATGTGTGTCCCGCTTCTTTTATAATTAAAAGCTTTGCTGTATTATTCCAGTTCTTCAATTGCTCAGCTTCTTTCTGTAGAACGGCTTCATCTTCCGAGCCTTGTATTAATAATACTGGTTTAGCCAACCTTTTCATGGCATCGGGAACACTGAGCCTTTTGTGATTCGCATAATAACTTTCGTACATCTGGTAATAGATAGGCATATCTACATTAGTACGTGCGTTAGGAACTATCATTACACCGTTTTTTTTCCATATTTCGCCAGACGACTTTGGTATACGTTGATCAAAATTACTTACAGAAGCCCAACAAACCAATTTCGACACTCGATCATCTTCGAAAGCCTTAATAGTAACAATACCACCACCACGACTGTGCCCGATTAAACTCACATTTCCTTTATCAATTTCATTTCGAAACTCATAATCTGGACTTAATACATGATCTAATACCAAACCAAGCTCCTCCAACTCCATTAATAGGTTATTGTTCCCGAATGCCTCTAAGTCAACAAAATCGTTTGGGTTTTCGGGAGTAGTACCATTATGGGAATAGTTAAATTTCACGAAAACAAAACCAGCAGAGGCAAACTCTTCAGCAACTTTATTAAAATGCCCCCAATCTTTAAATCCTTTAAAACCATGCGAAAAAATTACAATTGGTTTAGATTTATTGGTTTCTTCAAAGAAAACATCCAACACAATCGGTTTATCTTTATAACCGTCTATCAATTCACCTACAATCTTTTTCATAGAATAAATTTAGCCTTTAATTACAACATTTAAGAAATAAGTAATTTACTTTGTTGCCCATTAACAAAGGAAGGCAGATCAATATGGACACGTCGTTTGGACTAGGAGAAAACCACAATTACCCATTAATTATTAAGCAATTATTCGACACGTCGATTGGCAACATGTCGAGAGAGAAAATTGTGTACGGAGATGACCATGAAACGGGCTATCCGGAATTTAATACCAATGTGCATAAACTGGCACATGCTCTTTCTAATTTAGGCGTAAACAAAGACGATACCGTTGCCGTAATTGATTATGACAGTTCCTGGTATCTTACGTGTTTCTTTGCCATTCCAATGATGGGATCCGTTTTACAAACCATTAACTGGCGCTTATCTGCAGACCAAATTAAGTATACAATTAATCATACAAAGGCGAGTACTCTAATTGTTAATGCGGATTTCTTCTCTTTAATTGAATCCTTAATAGATGATTTACTATATATTAAAAACATTATTCCAATTTCCGAAAACGGCCATAAAAAAACCACACTGAAACTTTCGCTTAGCATGAGTGACATTTTCAATACGTCTTTCTCTCCTTATAATTTCAAGGATTATGATGAAAACAAGAAGGCTACAACATTTTATACGACTGGCACAACTGGAAATCCTAAGGGTGTTTATTTTTCACATCGACAGTTGGTAATGCACACAATGAGCATAGCACTTTCTCTCTCCTCTTTTAAATCTATTATCTCGTTTACTAGTGAGGATACTTACATGCCACTTACTTCAATGTTCCATGTACATGCATGGGGATTCCCATACATAGCAACCTTTATTGGAGCCAAACAAGTATACCCTGGAAAATACGATCCTGAATCAATTTTAAAACTTATTAAAAAGGAAGGTGTAACACTTTCACATTGTGTACCTACCTTATTACAAATGATATTAAGTCATCCTTACTCAAAAGAAGTTGACCTTTCTAATTGGAAAGTAATAATGGGTGGTGCCCAACTTCCAAAAAGCTTAGCAGAAGAAGCTCATCGTAGAGGTATAACGTTACACAGCAGTTATGGCATGTCGGAAACAGGTCCGGTTATGGTTCTTGCACAGCCTAAAGGCCACATGGATAATTGGAGTGATGATGAAAGAATGAATATCATCCTTAAAACAGGTAGACCAGTTGCAATGGCACGTGTTGAAGTATTGGATACTGAAGGTAATTTTCTGCCTCATGATGGAAAATCTGTTGGCGAAGTAATAATGCGCTCTCCTTGGATGACGAAGTCCTATCACGAGGATTCGGAACGCACAAAAGAACTTTGGAAGAACGGATGGCTACATAGCGGTGATGTTGGACACATTGACGAAGAAGGCTATTTGCAAATCACAGACAGAATTAAGGATATGATTAAAAGTGGCGGTGAATGGATTTCATCGCTAGAAATAGAACAATGTATAAGTCAGCATGAGTCGGTTAAAGAATGTGCTGCTATCGGTGTTAAAGATGAGAAATGGGGTGAACGTCCGGTTATTGCAATTCATGCAAACGATTCTAATCTTGATGTATCTGACCTTAAATCTTTCATGAATAAATTTGTAGAAAAAGGAAGATTGAGCAAATTTGCAGTACCAGATCGATTTGAAATTATGGAAAGCATTCCAAAAACGAGTGTAGGGAAAATCGACAAGAAGAAATTAAGAACCATGTTAAATAAAAAATAATTCGATGATGCTTAAAGGAAAAACAGCCCTTGTTACTGGTGGCGGAAGAGGAATTGGTAGAGCTATTGCAATGGACTTAGCTGCAAACGGAGCCAATATTATTATTAATGATATAGATCAGGTTACCGCGGATGCTACATGCGAAGAGATTAATTTCCTTGGTGTAAAAGCGATTGTTACAATAGCCGACATTGCAGATTTCGATTCTTGTGTTAGTATGATATCTGACATCAAAGAGCATTTTTCAGAGATAGATATACTTATTAATAATGCTGGAGTATTAATGGATAATACCATGGCCAAAATGACATCTCAAGAATGGAATACAGTGATCAATGTTAATATCAACGGACTATTCAACGTCACTAAAAACGTACTACCAATAATGCCCGATGGGAGTTCTATTGTAAGTATATCCTCTGTTTCTGGTGTATGCGGCAATTATGGTCAGGCTAACTATTCTACAGCAAAAGCAGGTGTATTGGGCTTTACAAAGACACTGAACAAAGAATTAGGACGGAATAATATTACAGTTAACTGCATTGCACCTGGATTCATAAAAACGGAGATGA
>JABSPR010000410.1 GCA_013214975.1 Flavobacteriales bacterium | reverse complement strand
CCAACTTACCGACTTCAATAGTTCCTAGTTCATTTTCTTTTCTAAGTTGATAGGCTCCATTTTTTGTATATCCAGTAATCATTTGCTCTAGCGTCAGACGTTCGTCGCTAGGAGATCTAATTCCGTCATCTTCTGTTTCCCACCAATCTGTAGGGTATTGACGTGTATGACCAACCTGCATACCTAAGTATGGGTTGATATATGTTCTAAGCATGTCGCCTCCCCACCATTCATCGCTGGAGAAGGTTACATTGTTTCCTAAATCAAAGAGTGTTTTTGCCTTATACATGTTGGAGTATCTCTCTTTACCTAGAGACTCTTCAACAACATCTTTGTGATTAACACCTAGCCACCATGGGGTAAAATTGCATGTTACCCCAAGTTTCTTAATTCTTGGTATATCTGCTGGGTCTATAAGTTCTAGGTGAGCTATAGTTACTCGTGGGTAGAAGTTCTCTTTGGCAATATTTTGTGCGGCTTCAACAGCGTCTAATACTGTTCGCACGGTTAGATCACCTATTGTGTGTACATGTAAGTCGAGTTTTTCTTTACTAAGTTCTAGTAAAAAATCGCTTAGTTCGTTAGACGATAGGAGAGTATTACCAATATAGGATGTGTCGTTATGATAAGGCTCTAGTAATCCCACAGAATGGTTTTCATTAATACCATCCATGAAAATCTTAACAGTGTTGAATTGCAAAAGTTCACCACCATATTCTTTACGGTAACGTTTAATTTCAGGAATAGCCAATTTTAGACGTTCTGGAGTGAATACTTGATATGTGCCTTCATACCGGATTGGTAATTTGCCTTCCTTTTCTAGCTTCGATATTAAAGGATAAACCACATCTCCATAGCCTTTATTTCCAGCATCAAATAAAGTAGTTACTCCATATTCACTAAGAATTTGTAGTGTTTGGATAACACCTTCTTCGTGTGTTTTTTTATGCGCTTCTTTTTCTACGCCAAACTGTTTAGCAAAGTGTTGAACTCCTGCACCTTCTTTTATCCAGCCAGTTAATTCTCCACTCTCATCTCTAGCATATATGGCAACACCTGGTCTAGGGTCGGGTGTGTCTTTGTTTACACCAATCTTCTCCAAGGCTTTTGAATTTAACCAAAAGTCGTGTGCTGATGTACTCTCAAACCAAATAGGTCGATCTGAAACTACAGTATCTAGCACTTCTTTAGTCGGACCTGTTTTCCCATTCACATACATTTCTGTTGGCCAACAGCAGAGTCTTAACATCTTATCATCTGGGTGATTATCGGAATATGCCTTAACAGAAGCCAATAATTCTTCTTTTGTATCGCCTTCAATCTCTCCGAAATGTTCGACACCTACATATCCAGGATGCGAGTGCGCATCCGTTAGTCCAGGAATAATTAATTGCCCTTTTAGGTTGTACGTGATTGTACTATCGGAAGTAAAATCTAATGTACCTTCTGAATCTCCAACATAAATAAATTTTCCGTTCTTAATGGCAACAGCTTCTGCCCATTGTTGTTCACTATTAGATGTAAAAATCTTTGCACCAGTTATAATAATGTCCGCCTTATTATCAACTTTATTAGCCCCAGGATTGCAGGAAATAAGAATGGATACTGATAATAATAAGAGGTGAAATTGTTTTTTTAGAATCATATTATTGTGTTGTTATGAGGCGCAAAATCGAAGTGGCTCCTAGTTGCGGTGTTAAATATAGGAACAATGTTCTTATATCAAATTTCAATATAGAAACCGATATCGTAGGAATGATATCCTTAGCAAAATTTTAATGACCGATTATTAGAGCAATATGTATTGCTATTTTGCTGGAGGTGTATTCCCGGATGTGTAATATATATATATTCGAAATGGTGATTGCGCAATTTCGAAGATAAATTATTATCTACCAATATATTGGATTTCAGATAAGCTAATCGATATAGACTAATTAATTATGAGGATATTAATAACTGGAGGTGCCGGCTTTGTGGGGGCATCATTGTGTATGAGCTTAAAATCTAATTATCCTTCTTGCGATATAGTTGCCTTTGATAATTTAAAAGAAGAGGGTCTGAAATAAATATCTCCCAATTTATTGAATTAGTTATTGAATTTATTCATGGAGATATTCGAAATGTTGAAGACTTGGAATCTATTGGTGCGTTTGACGTATTAATTGAAGCGTCGGCAGAGGCATCTGTTACTTCTGGATTGGATTCTGATTCTAAATATATAATTAACAACAACTTAATTGGTTCTATTAATTGTTTCGATCTAAGTCTGAAGCACAAGGCCAATTTGATATTTCTATCTACTAGTAGAGTCTACCCAATTGATAAAATAGAAAATGCCAACTTTATTGAAGAGGAAACACGTTACGTTTTTTCAGATGAACAGAATGAAAAAGGGATCTCCCAGATGGGTATATCTGAAGAATTAAATCTATTTGGACCAAGATCTTTTTATGGTTCAACAAAGCTTTCGTCTGAAATATTACTTCAAGAATATTCTACCTTTTATGGTATGAAAACAGCAATAACGCGATTTGGAGTAATTGCTGGCCCTGGGCAAATGGGCAAGTTTGATCAAGGTGTAGTTTCTTTATGGATGGCACGACATTACTTTAAACAGCCTTTAAAGTATATAGGGTACGGTGTAAGTCTTCAAAGGAACCGAGCTAGAGACAAGTAAAATTAAGTCAAATTTGAATAACCTGTGACGGGTATGTTTTTCTGCGTTTTTTTTTATAGTGTTTTGTTTAATTATTTCTCTTTGCTTAAGCAGTTCTTTATCACGTCCAAAGTATACATCTGACGGAGTTACATTGTTGATTGATTCGTGGTATCTACGGTTG
>JABSPR010000409.1 GCA_013214975.1 Flavobacteriales bacterium | reverse complement strand
TGTTAATTGACGGGCAATAGTCAAAATTGCGATTGGTCCGTTACCACCACCACCTGTAGTAGTACCATTTCTCCAACCTCTATCCCATCTCTTCTCAAATTCGAATCCAATAGATAAAGAGTGATCACCAATATTAGCAGAACCAGAACCTGTTATACGGAATTGGTCATTTTCAGTTTTACTAAATCCATTATAAGGTGTTCCGATGTTACTCCAGATGTTATAAACACTCCCAGGAGCATCACCATTTCTCAATGCATTACCTTGTTGGATTTGGAATAAATTCTCGTAGTGATCTTCTGGACTTCCAGCGTAAATATTATAATACTGAGAAGTTATAGCCGCTAGAGATGAATTCGTCTCAGATCCTTCGAAAGCAACTTCAACATCTCTAAACCCATCATGCTCATAAGCATTTGTAGTAGGATTCAATGCATAAGAAGGAACTCTTGTTGTAGTGAATGTTCCTACGTGACCATAGTTAAAGATATTATATCCATGCTTTGGATCATACGTGTCATTTCTCTCTTTCGTGTAATCAACCATTAAAGAGTAGTATGCACTAGATATTTTTGAACTGTTCTCTGAATCATTTTGGAATCGTTGAGTTAAACGACCAAATACTCTATAATCTAAAGATTTTGAAATTCCAAAATTAGAGAAGTTCAATAGTGAGTTACTATAAGAGTAATTATTACCAGAAACATAGTTCATTGATCCACCAAAAGAAAGGTTTACAGATGGTCCAGTATTAACATCTACTTTAAGTTGAGCTGAAACATTCGTGTTTCTAGCATTCATTCTAAAAGGAGTTGACTCAAAATCGTCTGATCTCAAGAAAAGTGCATTGTGAAAAGTTCCTTGTCCAGTTGAAGTAGGACGAAGAGGATTAGCTAACAATTCATCCCTAACCGATTTCTTAATTCTATAACTTCCTCCACTTAATGGACGTGTATCTAATCTATCAGTCAAGTTAACAGAAAGTAAAAATCCTAATCTAGGTTTTGTTCTGGCTCCAGTTGAATCTTTCTGCATCCATAATGGACCGGAGACCATTCCTTCTACTAGGTTATATGCGTACTTATCAAACCCGAATACCTTACCAGTATAATCTTCTGTTTCAGCGAGCTCACCAAACGGATCTTTACCAGCGAAGTAGAACCCCGAAGTTACTCCCTCTATACTACCGAAGTATTTTGCCGAAGGCCCCCTAGTAGTAATCGAAATAATCCCACCAGTTACATCTCCGTAGTTGGCCGGAACACCACCTGTAATTACTTTCACCTCTTCAATTGCTGACTTAGGAAGATTCGCAGAGCCACGAACTTTAATCCCATCAATATAGAAGTAGGTCCCATCAGAACGAGAACCACGAACACTAATGCTTCCTGACCCTTCATTTGTACTAATCCCTCCCACTGTTCTGGCAACACCTGCCGCAGAACGAACTGGAAGTCTAGCGATATCTTCTCTAGTGATTGTTGCCCCTGAAGCACCACCATTCCTATCAATCAATGGTACCTTATATGCTACGACAGTAACTTCACTAATTTCCAGAACACTTTTAGCTATTGATATTTCCTGATCATCAAGGAATGTAATAGATTCAGAACTTACGATTACACCTTCTAATTGAAGTGGTTTGTAACCGGCATTATCATTACTCATGTTCACAACATAAGAACCAGGTGAAATTGAGTTAATTTGAAATTTCCCCTTCTCATCAGAGTAGGCACCAGCTTTTACAGTACCATTAAGACTGATCTTAACCTTCACACCTTCAATAGGCTGTTTTGATTTAGAATCGATAATGGAACCTTTAATGGTACCTAGACCCGTCTGGGAGAACCCGTAAGACATTGTAAGCAAGAAGCTTATCAGAAATAAGTTAAGTTTTCGTAACATAAGTACAGTTTATTTATATAAAACTAGTTGCTCTAGTAAAGCGCGTAAATATAGAAAAAATCGAGCTTAATAGCTATTTGTTAAAAATATTTAAAAGCCAATTCTTTTAACCCGTATTAACAAATGTATGAAGTAAAAGTCTTTTAATTTTCTTATTAAGATGCAAATTCAAAACAATTATACATGTCTAATCATTTCCGTCTATTTTTCGTTCTTTTGTATACATCTTAATTAATGGACTTCAAAACAAATAGAATACAATGTAATACCACTGAGATTTTCTTACTTACGTATGAAGACTTTGATCCCTCATCTTATATTGAAAACCTTACTCCAATTGAAATTGAGCGATATCACACCTTCAAAAATATTGGGCGAAAGAGAGAATTTGTGGCTACTCGAATATTAAGGTGTAGAAACCTTGGGGCTGATCAAATACTCTATGACCCTAATGGCGCACCATTTATTAAAGGTGAAGGTTTTATTTCTGTTAGTCATTCTGGTGACACAGTTGGACTGGCAATAAATAAGAATCACAGCGTTGGGCTAGACATAGAGTTCCCAAGGAAAAACATCCTCAAGATCAAATCGAAATTTTTGTCCGAAAGAGAAATGCAGTTGTTCGATTGCACAAATCCTGATGTAGTCACTAAATTATGGTCAGCAAAGGAGGCTCTTTACAAATTAGCAGGTAGAAAAGAGATTTTGTTTATCGAAGAACTTCTTCTTTCGAAAACTGAAGACGGTTTATTAAGCGGAACCATTATTAACCCGGATCATGAACTTTATGTGAAATTGGATATATTTGAGCGCAACGGAATGTTTATAACCATAAATACAGATGAGGTTGAACGAAACAAATAATATATTAAACAAAATATCTTCGAAGAAAGGTCAAATAGCAATTTTGATCGATCCCGAAAAATGTACTGACACCACCAAACTTTCGGAGATCTTGAAAAAGGCAATTTTCGCGAATGTAAATTATCTGTTTGTTGGAGGAAGCACAGTGACGAGAGAAGAATTTATCAATTGTATTGATTTCATTAAATCAAATTCTAAAATTCCATTAGTCATCTTCCCTGGGTCTTCGCATCAAATATCTGGAAAGGCAGATGCCCTACTCTATTTGAGTCTTATTTCAGGTAGGAATCCTGATTTCTTAATTGGACATCATGTTTTATCAGCAAGTGAAGTATATAGAATGGACATCGAAGTGCTGCCTACAGGTTATATTTTAATTGAAGGGGGAACTAATTCTTCAGTCGCTTATGTAAGTCAAACGACCCCAATTCCAGGTGATAAGATGAGTATCATAATTAACACAGCCAAAGCAGGAATACTTCAAGGGAAAAAACTTCTTTATTTTGACGCTGGAAGTGGTGCAATATCTCACGTGCCAATTAAAGTAATTGAGGAAGCGAATAAACTTAATACTCCAATGATCGTTGGTGGCGGAATTCGAACTTTAGAACAAATCCAACAAATTCATGCGGCTGGAGCAAATATTGCTGTCATTGGGAACAAGATAGAAGAGGATATCAATTTTCTATTAGATATAAAATCCTATATTGAAGAAGTAAATGAGTAAAAGAGATCAAAATATGTCAATAATAAGAACAATTGCAGGAGCTGCTTTTGGTCTCTCGTTTTTGATGGCTATTTTTTTATTCACGGATATCGGAAGAGGATTAATCTCGATTCTAATGGCAAAGTATATTTTTATAGGTTCCGGAGCGGTCGGTTTTTGTCTTAATCTTTTGGCTTTTCAATCAGGGAAGCACCACCCAGTTTACAATTTTGTTTATTGGTCAGGTTCTATAATTCTATTCATAGGATTGGTTTTTCTCCTTATGAGATGGACTTACGCTTTCTACATTATTGTAACCGGATTGGTCATATTGGGAGTTTCATTCTTCCTTCCAGCTCAATTATCAAACGCTAAGCCAAAGAATCCTGACCTGCTAGATGATTAGCATTACTCAAAACTTGCCTTTAACGACATATCTAAACTTTCAAAACTGTGGGTTAATGCCCCGACAGAAATAAAGTCAACACCTGTTTCCGCGTACGATCTAATTGTTTCTTCCGTTATTCCACCCGAGGCTTCGGTTTCAATTGAATCAGGAATTCGAGGTAAAACATCTTTGATTTCTTGAGGAGTAAAATTATCTAACATTATTCTATCCACTTTTCCAACTGAAAGAACCTCATCCAATTCTTCCATATTTCGAACTTCGATTTCAATTTTTAATTGTTGTCCAGTTTCAGATAAATAGTCATTCGCTCTGGTTATAGCTTGCGAAACGCCTCCGGCATAATCAATATGATTGTCCTTTAGCATGATCATATCGTAAAGTGCAAATCGGTGATTATACCCCCCACCTATTCGAACTGCCCATTTCTCCATGTATCTAATTCCTGGTGTTGTCTTCCTCGTATCTAGCAATTTAGCGTTCGTTCCATCAATTAAGCCAACAATCTGACTTGTCTTTGTGGCAATGCCACTCATTCGCTGCATGAAATTAAGTACCAATCGCTCTGTACTTAATATTGACCTTGATTTTCCTGAAATTTCAAAAGCAATATCGCCAACTTTCACTTTTTCTCCGTCTCGAATATGAGTAACAATACTTAATGATGAATCATAGGTTTTGAAAATGCGCTGGGCCAATTCGATCCCAGCTATCACTCCATCTTGTTTTACAATGAGCTTAGCTGTACCAATTGCATCCTGAGGAACACATGAAATTGAAGAGTGATCTCCGTCTCCAATATCTTCAGCAAGGGCATTTTTTATTATCTGATCTATCATAGATCAAAAATAAGGTGAAATCAATAAGAAAAATGATTTTTTTTGATGTTATTTTTCAATAGCTAGACTTTCAACCTTAAACGAGCCATTAATTTTCTTAAAATGGATGGTCACTCTAAACTCTGAACTGCCACTTTTATATGTTCCAATTGCGAAAGCCCCTTCACTTGATCCTTTTCCCTTATGAATATACTTAAATGATTTGGCCGGATATTTTGTAAAAAACTTCTTTAGTACGAGAGTAGCTTGAGCCTTACTATACACTCCTTCTGAACCATCGACATTTATCAAAATCTTTTCTTTACTGAGAGAAACTAATCCTTTAGAATTTCCAGATTTAAACGCACTTTCTACTGAACCGAAAGGCACGGAAAGCATCACTATTGTCACTAAAGTATAAATTAACCCCACAATTATAGTTGTTTTGATACTTTCCCAAACCTACAAAATTTATGCCGAAAACATTGTTCCAAAAGCTATTAATGTATTCGATTAGAATGTGATTGATTAAATTCGCCAGATGAGAATTAAAGTTATTTGTATTGGCAAGACAGGAAGATCATTTTTACTTGAAGGCGAAAACGAATATTTAAAACGCCTTAAGCACTACTACCCAGTGGATAAAATAGAATTGCCAGACATTAAAAATGCACGTAAATTAACACAGGATCAAGTTAAAATTGAAGAAGGGAAGCAGCTCCTTTCAAAATTATCAGGTGGAGAACAGGTATACTTATTAGACGAAAAAGGAAAGACATTCAGTTCAGTAGGATTCTCCACTTTCATTCAAAAAAGATTCAACCAAGGAGGCAAATCATTGGTATTCATAATTGGTGGCGCTTATGGACTCTCAGAAGAAGTTTATTCTAAAGCTGACGGTAAGATCAGTCTCTCAGAAATGACTTTTTCACATCAAATGATTCGGATGCTTTTCTTTGAGCAAGTTTACCGTGCGTTAACAATTCTCAAAGGCGAACCGTATCATCATCAATAATCAAGAGAAATTATTGTAAATTCGACAAACGAACGACATAATTGGCGGAATCAAAGTACTTCTTATCAACTGACATTTTACCAACCATAATTTGGCTGGTAATTATTATCGTCATCGCATATGGCATTCGAAACTCAAAAACAAACACTCCGCACTACAAATATTTCATGCCCAATCTGTACATGAAAATAGTATCTAGTGTAGGGTTCGCACTTTTTTACATATTCTATTATGGTGGTGGTGATACTACAGCATATTATGACGGTGCCACAACTCTAAATAACTTATTTTTAGAATCTCCAGAACTATTTTTCGAGAACTTAACGACTGAACCAGACTTCAATAGCATTGGACATTATTTCGATGCTAAAACGGGTTATCCCCCAAGTTGGATTTACAAGGAATCCGAAGGTTTTTTTGTGTGTAAATTACTATCATTCCTGACCTTTTTTACATTCAAAAGTTATTTGGCTTCTACTATAATAATTTCAGCTTTTGCCACAATTTCTTCTTGGAGATTATTCTCGCTCGTACGAGAGTACAAATTCTGCAACGAAAAGTATCTTGCTTTAGGTATTCTATTCCTTCCTTCCGTAAACTTCTGGTGTTCTGGAATCTCTAAGGACACGGTAGTTTTAATCGCAACAATGTTTGCCGTTTATCATGGATTTAAGATCGTTTCGTTAACGTTGAAAAGCTCCTTTAAAAACTGGTTTTTCTTTGCATTCAATATGCTTTTAATTTACCATGTTCGAGACTTCATATTTCTTGCAATTTCAGTTCCATTTGCACTTTCTATTAGTGCTCGTTTTGTAAAAGTCTACGGGGGCGGAGATTATGCTGTAATCATAGTACGAACTATATTATTTGGTGTAGGTCTCGTGCTAATAAGTGGGTCAATAATCTCAAAGTCCGAAGAAGATTTCATTGAATCAAATTCTCTGGTTCAAAAAGCTGCAATTGTACAGAATG
>JABSPR010000408.1 GCA_013214975.1 Flavobacteriales bacterium | reverse complement strand
TCCGGTAACTCGAGATAATAGATTTGCCTATGAGAGCATGCTGAGAAAAGATGGGCATCTTGGTCATATAAAAGAAGTTTTGGATAGAATAGATTCTGAGATAGCCAAGAATAAAAAGTTTATACCTGCCGAGGTCGCTGAGAGCGATAACTAAAAAGAGATAGTCCGAAATAATAGTGCTATAATGTCTCTTAATACCTTGAATTCAAAGAGGTCTAATTAATCCCAATTATATATCGTATTTATTCACTTTTCAATGTGCGTAACTAAGTGCTTTAGGTGCCTATTTACCTTGGGCTACTATTGTATTTTCAATTAATTTCGTGGCATATTATTGTTACCAAATATTGAGTTATGTCTGAATTGAATTTGTCGTTTGGTTTAAGTTTCGAAGACTTATATAGTCGAGCTGGACTTGAAAAACTAGATGGGTCGTTTGTTGAAAGCCTTAAGGAGTCTAGTGTAGAATTACACAATCAATTTGTTTCCTACAGAGCTAACGTTTTGGACGGGGTTGAGATTGATGAAAAAGACGAGGCAAATTTCTTAATCGAAATTGCGCCATTCGTTGAAGATTTTATCGCTAAACTTTTTGGAATAGAAGCGGAGGTTTCTGCACTTCAAGATTCACACACGGAGTTGGCCGGTATATTTAGATGTAAACGAACTGTAGTACAGCGTAGAGGTCCTAAAGCAATCAAGGGAGAAGAAGTAGGCGAGATTGATGGTGATGCGCTTAGAGCGGAGTTAGAAGGTTATTTTGGCGCTCCATTTTCTGAAAAGGAGTATTCGGATCAAACAACAAAATGGATTGATTACGAGAACAGTAAAGATATTGAAGGCTTTGAAAAAGAGTCGTTAGCCGCTTGTAGATACGCAGGTTGGGCTTTAACGAGTGCAGCGGGTCGTGCATACCACAAGAACGATGTGTTGTTTCAAAAACCAAACAAACTTGATTTTGAGGCACTAGTTCCTGTTGATACGGAAGTTGTAGATGGTGTTAGCGTTAAGCGATTAGCAGATAGCCATACACTAAGAGAAAGGCAAGGTTTTAGCTTAACAGACGAAGGCTTTTCTATAGAGCACGCTTTAGACGAAGCGAACTATTGCATCTATTGCCATAACCAAGGCAAAGATTCTTGCTCAAAAGGGTTGATGGAGAAGAAACCGGATGAAAATGGTAATACACCGTTTAAGGTTAGTCCAACTAGAGTAAAACAAGCTGGTTGTCCGCTAGAAGAACGGATTTCTGAAATGAACCAAGTAAAAGCAAATGGTTTTACCATTGGAGCTTTGGGTATCATTACGCTTGATAATCCTTTATGTGCAGCAACAGGTCATCGTATCTGTAACGATTGTATGAAGAGTTGTGTGTATCAAAAACAAGATCCGGTTAATATCCCAGCGGTAGAGACAAGATCACTTACAGATACATTAGATCTTCCTTATGGTTTTGAGATATACAGCCTACTTACTAGATGGAACCCATTTAGCTTGGCAAAACCTCTTCCTCGTAAAGAGAGCGGGTACAAAGTATTAGTGGCAGGACTAGGGCCTGCAGGTTATTCGTTAGCGCATCACTTGTTAAACGACGGGCACTTAGTTGTTGGTGTTGATGGATTAAAAATTGAACCATTAGACTCCTCTTTAAATGGAGTGGGCAAAAATGGAGAGAGAACGAGTTTCTTACCGATTAAAGATATTAAGCAAGAAGTTTACGAAGACCTAGATGAACGTGTGCTCGCTGGGTTTGGTGGTGTTGCCGAATATGGTATTACCGTACGATGGAATAAAAACTTCTTAAAGGTAATTCGATTGCTTCTTGAAAGAAGAGAGCACTTTGCTATGTTCGGTGGTATCCGAATGGGAAGTACAATTACATATGATCAAGTATTTGAATTAGGCTTCGATCACTTGTCGCTTTGCTTAGGTGCAGGTAAGCCAACTATCGTTTCTATGCCGAATGCATTGGCTAGAGGGGTTAGGACGGCTTCCGATTTCTTAATGGCACTTCAGTTATCTGGAGCTGGTAAGAAGGATTCTATATCTAACTTAACTGTAAGACTACCAGTTGTAGTTATTGGTGGAGGTTTAACGGGTATTGATGCGGCAACAGAAGCATTAGCGTATTACACGGTACAAGTTGAGAAGTTCAAAAAACGACACGATATACTAGTTGCC